>CALFBU010000054.1 GCA_937951455.1 uncultured Rhizobiaceae group bacterium | reverse complement strand
TTCGTGCAATATTTGCTTTGTGCGCACTTGTTATAGCACTTAAACTATTATTTGGACGCGAGGACTGGAAATTGGCAAGCGACGTGCCGCGTGGCATTGGTAAGCACGTAGCAGGTTCAGTAATAGGCTTTTTCTCAACATTTATGGGAATTGGTGGCGGTGTGTTTAATAACACTTACATGGCGCTGTTTGGGCGGCCAATTCATCAAGCGGTTGCAACTTCTTCAGGGGTTGGTGTTATGATTTCAATCCCAGGTATGATTGGTTATATTTGGGCAGGGTGGGGTATTTCCAGTTTGCCGCCGTTTTCCATTGGGTTCATTAATGTTTTGATGGTGCTTATTATTATACCGGTTACGCTCATGGTTGCACCAATTGGCGTTAAGCTGGCGCATTCTTTATCTAAAAGAACACTTGAGATTTGTTTTGGTATGTTTCTTGTTCTGGTAGCAATCAGATTTTTTACTACTCTGCTTTAAATAGTGGTCTGCGCTTTTTCTCGCGCCATGCGTTTGCGGCGGGTTTCACGACGAGGCTTTTGTTCTATCGTTTCCATGCGCCTTTCAAGTCCATCCATGATTTGTTTGCGCTCTGCGTGGGAATAGGTCATCCAGCTTGTGATTTCGCTACCCGTTCTTCCGCAGCCAAAACAATAGCCGGTTTTCATGTCTATGGAGCAAACAAGTGTGCATGGAGATTGAATAGTAGACATTTTCCCTCTTGAACCAATCTATTTAGTAGACAATTGCTATCGAACCACAATATGCATTTGCAAGCGTAAAGATATAACAAATTCGGCATTGAAGTGTCGTATTAACAAGGAATTCCCATGAAGCAGCGTGAAAGCGGCTTGCCGTTCGATGATATTCGCAATCTAGCGAAAAACCTTCCAGATCTTGATGGGGATGCTTTAAATCATACAGCAGCCCAATTGGAAGGGGACGACAGTGATTTTGCAGAGCTTTGCAAATGGTATTCAGCTTGCAGTGGCAGGTCACCTGCCATTCACCGTCCTGCTGTAACGTTATTTGCTGGAACGCATACGCTGGAAAATATCCTTGATGGTGGTGTGTCCAGTGAAGAGTTACTCGCAAAAGTCACCCATATTTCTGAAGGTTCCGCCTACATCAATCGCCTTTGTCACCAGCATGATGTTGGCTTGAAAGTGTTTGATCTGGCGTTGCAGATACCCGTCGATGACATTTCAAGCGAAGCGGCTTTGGATGAAAAGTCCTGTGCTGGTACAATCGCATTTGGCATGGAGGCAATCGCAGGTGGTGCGGATTTACTCTGTGTCGCTGCCTTGGAAGTTCAACCGACTTTCTCTGCCCTGGCAATTTTAGCTGTCTTGGGCGATGTACCTATTGATGATCTGATGGCAATAAGAGGCGCTTCAGATGAGGCTTCAAAAACCAATCTGACAAATGCCATTAGCATTGCCCGTGGACAGGAAAATAACAGCCTGGAAGTTTTAAGAAGACTTGGTGGTCGTGAAACTGCTGCAATTTGTGGCGCAATTCTCGCAGCACGCTCTCAACATATTCCTGTTTTGTTGGATGGTTATACGGCACTTGCTGCAGCTCTTGTTTTGCATAAGCTCGAACCCAATGCGCTTGATCATGTTAAGTTCGCACAAGGTTCAACCAAGCGTGCCATCAATGCGCTTCTTGAAACGATCGGACTGCAGAGAATTATAAACACCAATCTAACCGATGTAGCAGAAGAGGGGCTTCTTGTTGGCGCTGGTGTTTTGAAGTCTGCGTGTTTGAAATTGCAGGGTAGACCTTAAGCAGCCTCAGACTGTTTTTGCTGGACTCCTTTGCCAACTGAAACGCGGTCTTTCGGCAAGTAAGCAATGGCCTCTGTGCCTTCGCGCAACTTTGACTTCAAATCAAAATGGCCTTGATGCATTTGCAATAGAGCTTGAACGATTGTTAGTCCAAGGCCTGTACCTTGCTCGGCATTGTTGATTGCTATGGTTCCTTGCCCAAAGGAGGATAGTACGATCGGGATTTCTTCTTCCGGAATGCCGGGGCCTGTGTCCTTGATGGAAATGTATTGACCACCTTTTGCAGTCCATCCGACTTTTACCGTAATCTCGCCGCCCGTTGGGGTGAATTTGAGCGCGTTTGAAACAAGGTTCAGAGTTATTTGTCGTATTGCGCGTTCGTCGACCCAAATGGTCGGCATATCTTCTTCGTATTTAGTCGTGAGGGTTACATTCTTCTGCTTGGCTTTGATGCTGATCATGTGACAGGCTTCATCAACTACAGAGATAAGTTTGACCTTCTCTTCTTTCAATTCATGCTTGCCCGCCTCAATGCGGGAAATATCAAGAATTTCGTTGATCAGCTTTAACAGGTGCGCTCCGGAATTATGAATGTCGCCGATGTAGTCTTTGTAGGTCTCATTTTCCATAGGCCCCAAAACCTCATCGCGCATGATTTCTGAAAAGCCCAGAATGGCATTGAGAGGTGTGCGTAACTCGTGGCTCATGGTCGCCAGAAAACGCGATTTAGCCATGTTGGCTTCCTCTGCTCGGCTTCTGGCAGCTTCGGAGATAGATTTCTCGGTTTCAAGTTCTGCGATCAGAATTTCCTTGGTCGTGGAGTATTCAAACATGGTGATAACTGACTTTTTAAATCGGTCAGCGATCATATAAAAGAATGCGATGGCAGATAGTGTGATGCCACCCATCAACATCATTGCTGGTTCATATGTGATTATAAATCTCGACGCGAGGATGATGCTTGCGGGTGCGATCATCATCAATGCAGAATGTCTGAATGCAAATGTCAGCATGCAGGTAACCGCTTGAAAAACCAGGATTGCCGAAAATTGAATGATTGAATATTGGTTATCAACGCATGCGCCGCAACCGATTGCAGCGTAAAGCGCCCAGGCAATTGCTATGAATGCCTGTGATCCAAAAAATATATTACGCCATCGCGCAAGCGTTTTTAGCTCCTCGCTGGACTTGAGATATTGGATAGAAATATAACTGAGAATGGCATGTGCGAGGATTGTAATCCCCGCCCAGACAATAACTTTGTATACGTCTAGCCAAAAAGAACTAACCAGTGCGATCATGATAACCAAGATCGGCATGACATAGACTGCATTTGCCTGATGTTGTGCAAAATTCTTTAAAAGGTCTTCTTCGTAGGCGATATTGCCATCGCCAATAGCATTGAGACGCGAGCGGAAATCACGCACTGCGCTAGTGGAGGCGGAACGCTTTTTCGAAACATCAACGATGTTCTTGTCTACAGATGTCGGAAAATGCTTCATTTCGCCGGCCAAACTCAATACTAAAAACCTGGATTTGTGCTAAATCCTAACCAAACGTATCTGAAATTGGTTAACATGATGTTAGTCTTTTGGGCGGTCATTACTTTATCGGGAGGATTCTTTTTTGCGTAGACGAATTAAAATAAGAGACTTCTTATCGACGCTTGTACTACTAGGCGCGATGGCAATAGGTTCCGCATGGCTTGCCAAACAAAATGAAGTAACACTCCAGGGAAATTATAAAATTATCGATGGGGACAGTTTGGTGGTGAAAGGTCAAGAAATACGCTTGCTGGGTATCGACGCACCAGAATATCGACAAAGTTGCACCCTACAAAACGGCAATACATACGAATGTGGCAAACAATCACGATTGCATCTGGTGAATCTAGCAAGGTCCGGAAATTTAAATTGTACGGGGTGGGAAGAGGATAAATACCAACGCTTGCTTGCTGAATGCAGAGCAGGGGATGTTGATATCAATGCGCGAATGGTCAAAGATGGCTGGGCGGTTTCCTATGGTAGTTATGAAGGTGAAGAGGCGCAAGCAAAAGAACGTGGATCAGGTGTTTGGCAAGGAGGATTTGACAGCCCGAAAGCTTGGCGTGAGAATGCAAGAGATGCACATTCAATCAATTGGTTGTCAAAATTTTCGATCTGGTAACTAACTGATTTTAAAATATTAACTCTGAAAGAAATTTGATTTATGAAAATTTATGATGGTGGCAGAGCGCCCAATCCAAGACGGGTCCAGATATTTTTGAAAGAAAAAGGCCTTGAGCTGGAAACGCAACAGCTTGACTTAAATGGACATGAGCATCGCTCACCTGAGATGCTTGCAAAAAACCCTACGGCTACTGTCCCATTTCTTGAACTTGATGACGGTACGGTGCTTTCCGAGACGATTGCCATATGCCGCTATCTTGAAGCGTTAAATCCTGAGCCTAATATGTTTGGTACTTCTCCTCTGGAGTGCGCGCAAATAGAAATGTGGAACAGACGTGTTGAATTTGGGTTTTTCATGCGAGTTGCACAATCCTTTCGTCATCTTCATCCAGGTGCTGCCGTTTTGGAAGGTGAGCAAATAGAAGCATGGGGGCTGAAGAACCAAACGCTCGCAGTTGAATATTTGAAAATCCTGGATAATCAATTGGCTGATAGTCAGTTCATAGGGGGTGAACGTTTTAGTGTTGCTGATATCACAACCATTGTAGCGGTTCAGTTTTGCAAGCCTGCTCGGGTGAGAATCCCTGAAGAGGGGCTTAATAATTTCAAGCGATGGGTGGACGAGGTTTCAGCAAGACCGAGCATGGCGCTTTGATTATGGATGTTGACGCATTAAGTCATCACATCACGGGGTGCAGAAGGTGCGTTGAGGAGCCGATGGGTAATCCTTTACCGCATGATCCGCGTCTAGTTGCCGTTTTGTCTTCCAAGGCAAAACTTATGATAATTGGCCAAGCATCTGGCACGCGGGTTCATGCTTCTGGCAAGCCTTTTACTGATCCATCAGGCGAGCGTTTGCGCGATTGGATGGGCATTGACGAAGCCATTTTTTATAATTCTGAAAAGCTTGCAATTGCGCCAATGGGGTTTTGTTTTCCAGGACTGGATGCAAAGGGCGGCGACTTACCACCGCGCAAAGAGTGCGCACCTTTTTGGCAGCCACAAGTCTTGGAAGCCATGCCGCAGATTGAGTTGATTTTGTTGATTGGTATGTATGCACAAAAATTTCATATGAAAGACAATGCATGCAAGACCCTCACCGAAACTGTCAAGAACTGGCGCGCAGTGTTTAATGAAAGTTCTTCACCCAAACTTCTGCCTTTGCCGCATCCTTCTTGGCGAAATAATGCGTGGATTAAAAAAAACCAATGGTTTTCGACTGATCTACTACCACAATTGCGAAAAGAGGTTGCGCGGTTGATCTAAAAAATCAGTTTTTTGAAAGTAATTTTCCGATTTACAAGAATTCAGTTTCTTATATCAAAATTATATGGAATAATATTCTTTTATAACGGAGGCTCGTATGGATAAGACTGACAAGGCAATTTTGGCGATTTTGCAAGAAGATTCAACGCTTCCTGTTGCAGATATTGCTCGTAAGGTTGGTCTTTCAACAACGCCGTGTTGGCGCAGAATACAAAAGCTTGAAGAAGACAAGGTCATCCAGAAACGCGTTGCCATTCTTGATCCCGAAAAAGTAAACGCTGGCGTTACGGTTTTTGTCTCCATCAAAACGGACAAGCATAATGATGAATGGTTGAAGCGTTTTGCTGAAGTAATTACCAAGTTTTCTGAGGTAGTTGGCTTTTACCGTATGAGCGGGGATATAGATTACCTTCTCAAGGTCGTCGTGCCAGACATTAATGCGTATGACCAGTTCTACAAAAAACTGGTCTCTAACATTGATATAGAAAACGTATCTTCTGCCTTTGCGATGGAGCGGATCAAGGATACAACGCATCTCCCACTAGAGTATGTAAAAATGTCTTAAGGGATATTTTGATTTTCATCTGGTTTTTTTCAATACTATAGTATTGGATAAAGCAGATTGATACAGGGGGAATTTTATGGATCACACATTTCATTTTATCTCGGGCTTGCCGCGTTCGGGGTCGACATTACTGTCTGCCATTTTAAAACAGAACCCTCGCATTCATGCTTCCATGTCCAGCCCCATAGGGCATATTTTTCGAGCGATCTTTAATGCGATGGGTGCCGACAATGAGTTTTCGATATTTCTAAATGAAACGCAGAAAAAAGCACTCTTGGAAAGTGTTTTTACAGCTTATTACAGCTCGATGGATGAGCCGCGAGAAGTCATATTTGATACCAACAGGCTTTGGACGACACGACTTGCAACCTTACAGCAGCTGTTTCCCAATTCAAAAGTAATATGCTGTGTGCGCAACCCTGCGTGGATACTGGATTCGGTTGAAACGCTCATTCGCAAAAATGCACTCGATAATTCAAAGCTTTTTTCGCAAGCCGACGCGGCAACCGTTTACAGCAGGGCAGATGCACTACAACGACGTGACCGGATGATCGGTTTTGCATGGTCTGCGCTCAAGGAAGCGTATTTTGGTGAACATGCAGACAAGTTGTTACTGGTTGAATACGATATTTTGGTAAATCGACCAAAGGAAACAATTGACCTTATTTATCAGTTTGTTGGTGAGAAACCTTTTGAACATGATTTTGATAATGTGGAATATGAGGCAGAAGATTTTGACGCTTTCATGCACACAAAAGGGCTCCATAGCGTTCGTAGAAAAGTCGAGTTCAAGCCTCGTGATACGGTGCTTCCACCTGATCTTTTCCAGCAATACGCAGCCTTGCAATTCTGGAATGAGAAGCACCCTACAAAAGCGAATCGTATTACGGTTCAGGCTTCGGAGAAAAAATAGGTATTAAGTAGTGACATGATTAAAACCTGGAATTCCAGTTTTTGAGACCTTTGATTAAGTTTTTCTTTTTCTGCTTTAATTTACCTTGCCTAGCTTTTGATATTTTGTATTAATTAATTGTTAAGGAATGTGCTGGGGCAGACATCTTCCATTCTTTTTAAATGAAACCTGCACTTTCAAGTGTGGTAGGGAGGTTATCTATGACTATCAACGCAACCGGCGACGGTACCTATGCTACCAATGGCACAATTTCAACTGGAACGACTGGTGTTGCTAACGGCTCGTCTGATGGAACCGTTGTCATTTCAGGTGGAAATTATACCGGATCAAATGCCTTTGAAGAATTAATTGCGGGTGCGACAACTGATGGTTTTGTAAATATAAACAATGGTGCCCAAGTTGAGGTTGACGCTGCCATCAATAATAATTTTCCACTTTTGGATGACATGGGAATGCCGACTGGCGTTTACGGGTACAATTATCAGAATGTGATAGCTGGTCGAGAGGCTGGTTCAACAGGTGTAATCGTGGTCGATGGTGCTGGTACGCTCCTTGACGTCCAAGGGAATTCAGGTGGTATTCGTTTAGGCCGTGATGGCAGTGGTATCATGCAAGTTGGAAATGGTGCTGAAGTTGATGCATTTTTCCTTGATATTGCCCGAGGTGGAACCAGCTTTGGCGATCTGCAAATTGATGGTGCGGGGTCTACCGTTAACATCAGCGGAGCCAATGGTTCATCTTTCCCAAACTATGCAGGAGAAGCTGCATTTGTAAGTGTAGGTAGGGAAAGCGGCTCTACTGGGTATATCTCCATCAACAACGGCGGTACGTTAAATCTAACAAATGAAGATGGAGTTACCGATAATGCGGCAATGAGGATTGGCCGTGATGATGGATCATTCGGTAGGGTCACAGTATCAGGTACAGGTTCCTCATTGAACATTACGCAAGTTGGACCTAACGGTGATTCATACGGAGCTTTTAGAAACCTAACTGTCGGGGATGATGGCCGAGGTATTCTTAATATTAGTGATGGTGGTCTGGTAGCCGTAACAGGCGACAGAGCAGATGTAGCG
>CALFBU010000053.1 GCA_937951455.1 uncultured Rhizobiaceae group bacterium | reverse complement strand
CAAGCTGCCAGAACAGGTAAGCGAATGGCTCGCCATACAAAAAGAACATTCCATTTTGCCAAGTCAAAATGAACTGCTTGTTGAAACCTACCCGCGTGGCGATCGTTTTTATATGGTAGCCTACCCCTTCGAAGGTCGTCTTGCACACCAAACCCTCGGCATGTTGCTGACCCGCAGATTGGAACGCATGAAAGCAAAACCCCTTGGCTTTGTTGCCAATGACTATGCCATTGCCATCTGGGGGCTTAAGGATTTTTCCAAATTGTTTGCTGATGGCAATCCTTCTCTGGAAATGCTGTTTGATGAAGACATGCTGGGCGATGATCTTGAGGCATGGCTGGATGAATCCTTTTTGCTTAAACGCACCTTTAGAGATTGCGCGACCATTGCAGGACTGATTGAGCGACGCTTCCCGGGCAAGGAAAAAACCGGCCGTCAAATGACAGTTTCATCAGACTTGATTTACGATGTGCTTCGCACCCATGAGCCTGATCATATTCTACTGAAGGCAACCCGTCAGGAAGCAGCTTATGGTTTGCTGGATATTCGCCGACTTGGTGAAATGTTATCGCGCATCAGCTCGCGAATCGTGCATAAACCCCTTGAGAAAATTTCTCCGCTTGCGGTACCCATCATGATGGAAATTGGTAAAGAGGGTGTTGCAGGTGAAGCGCATGAGGCGCTTCTAAGAGAAGCGGCGACTGGATTGTTGGAACTTGATTGATGAATGAACCGGCTCACATAGAAGATATTCCTGATACGGAAATCCGTTTCATGGACAATACGTTTGTTCTTGATCCTTCAGGCTGTTTATTCTGGAAAGAAGAAAGCCTTTTGGTTGTATCCGATTTGCATCTTGAAAAGGGATCATCGTTTGCAGCCAAAAAAGGGTTATTCATGCCCCCTTATGACACTCAAGCTACGTTAGAAAAACTGGCCATGCGCGTTTTGCATTGGCAACCCAAAACGGTTCTATCGCTTGGCGACAGCTTTCATGATGATGATGCCGCTACCAGATTGCCCAACAGTTACAAGCAACATTTATCACAGTTGATGCTGGGGCGTGACTGGATCTGGGTCAGTGGCAACCACGATCCCTCGCCACCACGCGACTTGGGCGGCATGTTTTGTGAAGAAATTCACATCGGCAATCTGAACTTCTGCCATGAACCAAGGCCTGAATTTAAAACGGGTGAAATTGCAGGGCACCTTCACCCGGCAGCCAAAATCAAGCAAAGGGGTAAATCTGTCAGGCGGCGATGTTTCGTTGGTGACGAAAACCGTTTGATCATGCCCGCATTTGGCGCTTTTACAGGTGGGCTTAATGTTTTGGATAAAGCTTATGCAGGATTATTTTCAGGCAATGCATTTAAAAGCTGGATGATCAGCGGTGAGCATGTTTTTGAGATGGCAGCAAAAAAGCTTGTACTTTAAAGCTTCAAGCAATCGCGAATAAAACGATCACATGGGCAGCAGCCACTAAAAATGTGAGCGTTATTCTAATTTTTCCAAACCAGGGCGCGACCTTACCCTGGTTGATATAAAAACTGTCCCAAGCACCATGTATGCAAAATAATACTAACAGTGCGAGAATGGTGTAGGCGTCTGGCAGGAGCAAAACAAACCAGGCCAAAGTGGAAGGAATGACCGATAGTAGCAAATTGCGGTCTTCAAACGGCTCATGCGCTATGGCAAAGCCCCAACGAATACCGCCAAGGAACGACAAGATAAGCGCTGACCAGACTTTGAAAATATCAAAAAGGCTTACGAAGAATGCATTGGTTGTACCCAATGAAAGAAGTGTAATTGCCAGGAATGCAAAAGGCATAAAGCCTGCCAAAGACAATATCCAAGCTAGATTTGCTGTGTTGGATTTTTGCAAATTGGCATTCCTTTTAAATTAGTATGAGTATGCAGCGAGCCTAGCTCTTGCGGAACATGGCGTTCGCTGCCCAGCCCGTGAAGATTGCCATAAGCACTGCCATGATACCGTATATCAAACTGTGCTCATGCGCCAAGTTATAAATCCAGCGCTCAAAACCCACTTTTTCAATTACAAAACTGGATTCATTTGTATTCAGCATCTCCCCATTACGGAAAAGATATGCGGTTACCTTATGCTCGCCAATTGGGACGTTGGCAGGAAGGCTTAACTTCGCTCTGAAAAGGCTTGGGCTTAATTGTTGTAAAGTTCCAGGAATTTCTGAAAATAAATCTTGCTCAATCCGCAACCTTAAAAGCGCATCAGAAAACTCGCCAGGATTCATGATGAGTGTTTTTTCACCCTCTACAGGTACATTTTTACCCAGGTTGTTGAGACCAAGACCATTTGGCGCAAGCTCTATTGAATTTGAAATCAGGTTTAGCGGCCTTGCGGAGAGGATGGAGTAAAACGATGGAACGGCTTCATATTTTTCCGACTCATTATTAATCCAAATGCCGCCAATACGATCTTTCTTACGGATGACAACGTCTTCTGGCGCACCTTCAACGCGTATTACAACATCATACTCCCCCCGGAAAAGGGCGGCTTGTTCGGTTGTTTCTATTGAACCAAAAATAACAATCTCAGCACCATTAAAACTTGAGCTTACAGGAACCTGATCGACTGAGATGCCCATTTGCAGGCTTTCGGCTTTTGACGCCGCTGCCATGAGCAGCGTTGATATCAAAGTGATGATCAACATGGAGAAAAACTGTCTCATTAGTGACCTCCTCCATCCATATAGCCTATGACATTAAAGAGATCAGTTGGCGTTGCAACGAGGTCGTAGCCAAGACGAATACATACACCTAGAACAAGGAGACCGAGGAGCGCGCGTAATTGTTCACCCTTGAGCTTATGTCCAGCCGCGGCACCAAATTGTGCACCTATCACACCACCGACCATCAAGATAAGCGCTAGTACCACATCAACTGTTTGGTTTGTGGTTGATTGAATGATGGTAGTATAGCCTGTTACAAATATAATCTGGAAAAGTGATGTACCGATCACAACATTGGTTGGCACACGCAGAAGATAAATCATGGCTGGCACCATGATGAAACCACCGCCAACACCCATAATCGCGGCAAGTACACCGACAAGCATGCCCAATACCAAAACCGGTATGACACTCAAGTAAAGCTTGGATTTTCTAAAACGCACCTTGAATGGCAGTTTATGTATCCAGCTATCATGACCTGTTTTGCGCTTTACAGGTGCGTCATTGTTCTTTGACTTGCGAATAGCATTGAGGCTTTCAATGGTCATCAATGTCCCAATTGCACCAAGAAAGACTACATAAAGTAGTGAAATTATAAGATCGAGTTGCCCCGCACTGCGCAAGGACGAAAAAATATAAACCCCGAGAGTAGATCCAATCAGACCTCCAATCAGAAGCATCACACCCAGCTTTACATCGACAGTGCCTTTTCTAAAATGCGCCAAGGCGCCTGAAAATGACGAGGCAACAATCTGGTTTGCCTCTGTGGCAACCGCAACTGCGGGAGGAATATTGTAAAAAATAAGAAGTGGGGTCATCAAAAATCCACCGCCAACGCCAAACATGCCGGATAAAAAGCCAACAGCTGCTCCCATTCCGAACAGAATGAAAATGTTAACGGACATTTCCGCAATAGGAAGATAGATGCTCACGGCATCCTCCAAACAAAAATATGGATTCAAAAACTAACGATGAAACTCAATCACCAAAAAGCAAAGTTGGCGGTTTATTGCGCCTCACAAAAGCGAATGTCAATGGAGGAACCCGCACAGACAAGTAAAATAATGGGTCCAGTTTGAAACACCTCAAATGTTAGCGAATGCCACTTAGTATTTTGCTGTGAACACCACGGTTGTTGCCCAGATCGATATGTCCATCATCATACGTAAATTGATTGAGCTTGGTTGTTTTGTTACCGCTGGCAACGCCTACTCTTTTCTTTGAACATTCAGCCGACGTACAGATGAAATTTTGAGCGCGTCTAACATTTGATTTGATGGCTTTCAAAGATGTGCCCTCGATGATACCGAGGTAGTTCACAGGTATACCTTTTTTCGCCAAACGGTTGGCAATATCACTTACCATGTTTGCACCGTAACTAATACCAATGAGGTTAATTGGCTCATTGGGGTTGCGCTTATATCGCGCTTCAATGTCAGCTAAAATATTTGGCTTGATTATGCGATTACCCTCGATTGAGGTTACATAGCTAAAGACTTTAGACCCTGGAATTTTCTTACCAAGATTGTTCATGCCATAACCGATAAAGGGAACGGCACTTGCCAGTCCATTTACAATATAGGTTCTTGCTTGCGCCTTGGAGGTCAACAGGATGAATGCAGTTGCAGCCAAAAAAATTGTAAAAAAGTTGTTGCCAAAAATTTTCGACATGAAGTCTCTCCCGTTTGCGAATCTTTAGCCCCAGCTGTCTAAGCCTAACAAGTTTTAACCCTGCTATAAATACTTATTAAGGATTTTCTTTGGCAGGCTTTTTGCCTTTTTTGAAAAAGAAAAACATAAGCGGGATCAAGCCTACAATTGTCAGCCCCAGTAATATCCACCATTTGGAAAATCCGGTTTCCTGAATTCTTCTCATACCAACTGTGATGGTAGGAATAATCAAAAGAATCAAAGTAATGATCGACAACCATTTCGGTGCGTCCTGGTCAAATGCCATAACTTCCTGACCCGACATATTACCAATCAACGGTCCCAAATAAGCACCATCGATAATAAGGGTTATACAAAGCAAAACGGTGACAAACAGAAGCCAAAACCAAAACTCTCCACGGCTGGCAACGCCATGGATGTTTATGTAATTTGCAAAACCACTTTTAATTGCCTTGAGCAATCTCATTAAGGTATTCCCTGCCAGAATTTAACTTAAATCGCCACTGCCTTAAGCGCTCTCAAGAATTCAGCATCGATGCGACCATTTACAGGAAGGCCAGCTTGTTTCTGGAATGCAGCGATTGCATTACGTGTTTTTTGTCCCATAACACCGTCTGCAACGCCAGCGTTAAAGCCAACCTTTGTAAGCAGGCTTTGTGTCTGCGCTATGGTATTTCTATCAATTTTCAGCGGTGCTTTGGCAATTGGATTTGCGGATTTCCATGCTGCATTTTGTGGCACTTCATTGGCAGCTTGGACAACGTCTAATGGTTTCCACTCTTTCACGAGACTTTTTGCAATCTCCAACTGGTCTGGTTGTATTGCATTGGCGATTACATCGCGCTTGTTGCTTGCATCTTTATCGCCTGCTTTTGCCGCAATCGAGAACCATTTATAGGCTTCTATCAAGTTAACTTCGGTACCAAAGCCTTTTGTATGGAAAATACCTGCATTCACCTGGCTGTCACGCACACCATAATCAGCAGCATTACTAAACCATTTAAATGCCTCTTCCATATTGGGCTGCTTGGAGAGTGCATTTGGTGTTGCAGTCAAAACTGCAAGATTATGCATTGCTATGATATTGCCGCCCTTGGCAGCTTTTTCATACCATTGAGCCGCTACGGCAGCATCTTGATTCACACCAAGACCTTTTTCGTTGAAATTACCAATGATATACTGTGCGGGTGCAAAGCCCAAGTCCGCAGCATTTTCGTACCATTGAGCAGCTTTTGCCAAATCCTTATCGACGCCTGCACCATCTGTATATATTTTACCCACTTCAAACAATGCAGCTGGATCACCATTTTGCACGGCTTGTTTCAAGTCATCGGTAACGAAGTCTAATTCTGCAGGAATATCGAAACTTGAAGCTTGCTGTGCAGTATTCAGGTCAACTGCCGCTAGATTTACCTCTTGCGTGAGATCAGGTGCATCAGTTTGTGGGGTAGCTGTTTCTTGCTGTGAAGTTGTCACAAAATCTTGGGCTTCAGGTGTAGGCTCTATAGGTGTTACAATATTTTGTGGAGGCACAGCTGAAGCCTGTGGCAAAACAGGATTAGCAGATTGCTCAATCGTTTGAGAATTATCCACTGCTGCTATCTGCTCATCGCCACCAAAAAACTTTGGTACGATTGTGCCTGCCACTGCAATAAAGAGTGCGGCGGCGGCGGCCATAATGATAACCTTCTTACGCTTTGCAAATAGCTCAGGAAGAGATGAAAAAAGGCTCTTCTTGGTATTTTCTTCGATCTCTTCTTCGACAGCACCTGCTTCTTGCGCAGCCGCTTGTGCAGCTCTTCGGGCGGCGGCAATAAAATCTGTACCGGCAGACTCTATGTCAGCGCCTTTGTTATTTTTTCTTCTTTCATTTGCCTGACGAACGAGTGCAGCCAAGTCTGGGCCACCAGTACCAGGCTCAAGGGCAACATCAGGTCTACTTTCTGAAAGTGGCTCATCGCTCACCTCTGGCAATCTCTCCATTGCCATCTGCGGTGTTTCAACTTCAGGAAGCGTAATATTTTCTTCTACCTGCGCTTGTTCAGCAAGTATCGGCTGCTGAATATCCGACATTGTATCAAGAATTGGCTCTTTCAAAGCCATGGTGTGCGGGACTTCAGGTAGTGCTTGATCAGTTTCAGCAGCCAACCGCGCAGCTTTGACTAAGTCTGCAGCTGGACTTTTTGACCTGACTTCAGCCTCTTCAAAGGCTTCAGCAAGTGTCACTTCAGCTTCTGGTGTAGGCTCTGCAACTGGCTCAACAAAATTTTGCATCGGCTGTGATGGCATTGCGGTTTGTGCACTTGGCGCAGAAATCTCCTGCCCGGACAAACCTGCTTCAATTGACCCAAGTCGTTCGACCATTGCGTTAAGTGTTTGCGTAACCGCGCCGAAGGCTTCTACATTTTTTGAATTATTTTGCTGCGTTTCCTGATTCAATTGAGACAGTATGTCCGACATTGAATTTAATGCGGCGCTATCCATCGCAACGCCACTGGCTGCCATCTGCGGCATGGCTTCAACAGACATTTTCACCGCATCTTCAGCTGCCTTAGTGGCAAGTTCAATGGTTATGTCGCGGTTCGCACCCAGCTGTTCTTCTATGCCAGCCAAACGGCTTGTAATCGGGTCCAGAGATAAAGGACCAGAGAACGTAGAACCCTCCATCTGATTGGAGATCAATGACAATTGCTGTTCCAGAGACGCGAACTGGTTTGAAGACATACTCTCAGCAGAGCTTGCAGAAAGTTGATCGATTGCGCCAGCAATTTGATCAAGCTGTTGGACGATCACATCGTTGTTCGTATTTGCGCTTGAATCGGCATCGACGGGAGCAGAAAGTTTATCAATCGCACCAGAAATCTGTTGCAAGTGTGCTGCGATTTCATTGCTTGATATCGTCTCTTTGGATTTCACTTGTGATAGGCTTATTTGCTCTACAAGTTGGTCCATGCGCTTCAAGAGCGCATTATTTTCCTCACCAGAAATAGGCGATGCCAGCGATACTGCAGAAAAATTCTCAAAACGTTCAGAAACTTTGGCTATTTCTGCTTCTATGTTGCTCAAATCCGGAGACGTTGCTTGCATTAGGTTGCTGATGTCAGAAAGCTTTGCTTCAAGTCTTTCAAAGCTTGCGTCATCTGATTTGGATTCTGGCACACTAAAACCATCAAGCGTTTTTGCCATATCAGAAACGCGTGCTTCAATACGCTCAAGATTATTGATGCTACCGTCTTCAAGCGAAAGCGCTACAACTGCGCGTGTGATTTCCTCAAGGCGCATTTCAACGCTGGAAAGGTCTGTCTGCATCGCTTCCGAAGGACTATTTTCAAGCTTTTCAACAGTATCTTGCAGATTTAATATTTGCTGCGACAGATCACTGTGGTTTTTTTCAATCGAAGAAACATACAAATCAGGTGACGCAATTGATGCCTGCAACGCATTATGCATGTCATCAAGACGTTTCGTAATGTCTTCGTGGCTGGCTTCTAGTGTTGTTGCATAAACATTTGGATTGTTTGCAGAAGTATCTATCGACTGCTTCATATCCAGTATTTGTTGCGAGAGATCTTTATGGCTTGCTTCCAAGGCTGCAGAAAAGATTGAGTGATCGATTTGCGCAGGCTGGGCGTTTTCCAGCTGCTGCATGATTGCCTGATAATTCGCTGCAAGCGTTTCCTGAATAATCTGTAATTCAGAATTAGAACTTCCATTTGAAGTTATACCAGCAATAGATGCCTTTAGGCCTTGAAGCTCATTATTAATATGATTGTAATGCTGCTTTAGAATTTCGCTTTGTTGCAAAATGGCATTTTGATTGTTGTTACCGCCCGATGCATTTGCATGATTTATCGCATGCAATTTGGAACTCATTTGCTCCAACGCGGACTTGATATTATCCAATTGCGGATTTGCAGCTTCACGTGATGTCTGCTGCTGAAAATTATCCATTACAGGCACTTCTGGCGCTGCGTATGCTGGTGCATAAGCATTCAGTACCGGTTGCTGTGCTACAGGCTGTTGTCCCATAGGATTTGTAGGATAGGGCTGCATTGGCGCATGCATGGGTTGTTGCGGCTGATGAAAGCCTGCGCTTTGCATGGGTTGTGGAAAGCCGAAATTCTGAGACGGTTCATTGAACATAGGATATGGCTGTTGCGCCATCATATTTTGCTGATGCTGCATAGCATTTAATCGACGCTGTATTTCGTCAACCTCAACACCATTGGCGTATGAACCTTGGGCATTATGATACCCAGAATTTCCAGCCTGCTGTTGAGTTAGCTTATTTAATTGTGATCTTGCCCTGCGCATTCGCGATAGCCTGTTCTTGCCAAAATGTTGTTTTTCAAAAAGAATCGAATCTCTCAGCTGTTAGCTTTTGCAAAACAGGGTAAACAATGCGTTAATTTCGAAGTTTTGTGTTAATAAATGTTAATATTTTTCACTTTGGTCCGCAGAGGTTTCAGTTCATAATTGAGTTGTGCCACCAAATACTATTACTAATCTTTTAGTTTTATTGCACAAAGACAGGTTTCTTAGTAGCATGAGCAAAATGCTAATTTAGCCAGCTTGAAAAACAGTCAAATTGTGGTAACCATAGGATTGCAACCCTGAAGAATGACACCTTTTCATAGCGGAATAACAGGAAATATAATGGGCGATCTAAGTGCTCAGGTAATGTTAGAGCATCTTGCTGAAAGTTTTGCGGATAACACGACCGAGAAGAAAGAAATATATAGAATAGGCGATCTAGCTCGCGAATTTGATGTTAGTTTGAGAACCTTACGCTTTTATGAGGACCGTGGCTTAATAAGTCCGCAACGGTCTGGTTCAACACGTCTATATTCCAACGATGACAGAAAAAGACTGAAAATCATCATTTTAGCCAAGAATGTTGGATTTTCACTGATTGATATCGAGGCGCTTCTCAACATCTATGACGATCAAGATAACGACCAGGATTTGAGTTCACTGACAGATAAATTCAAAGAACAGCTATCAAGGCTGGAAAGCCAAAAAGAAGAGCTGCAACGTTCAATGGACGAACTTGGCAACGCTATTAACTTTATTGAGAGCAAATCTTAATCAATTTTTGCACAAAATTAGCTTTTTTTCAAAAAAATATTCACTAGACTCAATTTTGACGTTTACGTCAAAGTAATATTTTGTATATATTAGATCAGAAAGTGTTTTTGGTCACATCTATGATCATATTTCGCACTATAATTTACATCTGGTAGCCAATTCAATTTCAGGCTAGCATTTATTTATTGTTTGAGGAGAAACAGTCATGCCGAGTTATTCAGCCCCTATTCAAGACACGTTGTATGTTTTGAACGATGTTCTTAACATTGATCGTTACAATAATTTGCCAGGCTTCGAAGAAGCGACGCCAGACATGATTGAAGCCATTCTTGGTGAAGCGGCAAAGTTGAGTGAAGAAGTTCTTCAGCCAATTAACTTTTCTGGTGACCGAGAAGGTTGTACGCGCCACGATGATGCTTCCGTTACAACGCCTAAAGGTTTTAAGGAAGCATACCAAACCTATAAAGAAGGCGGCTGGATGGGACTTGCTGCTGATCCTGATTACGGCGGGCAAGGTCTTCCTTATGTTTTGCATACCGCTGTTGGTGAATATCTTTCATCTGCAAACCAGGCTTTTGCCATGTACCCAGGTCTAACCCAAGGTGCGATTGCGGCGATGCAGGTTCATGCACCTGACGACATCAAGCAGAAATTCTTGCCAAAAATGATTGATGGCACTTGGACTGGCACCATGAACCTGACCGAACCTCATTGTGGTACGGACCTTGGCATGCTGCGCACAAAAGCCGTTCCTGTCGGTGATGGTACTTACAAACTTTCAGGTCAAAAAATCTTCATCTCCGCTGGTGAACATGACTTGTCTGAAAACATCATTCACCTCGTCATTGCCCGTGTAGAAGGTGCGCCGGAAGGCACAAAAGGCATTTCACTTTTCGTAGTTCCAAAGTTCCTTGTAAACGATGATGGTTCTTTGGGTGAAAAGAATGGTGTATCTTGCGGCTCGATCGAAGAGAAAATGGGCATCCATGCCAATTCAACTTGTGTTCTCAACCATGACGAAGCCATTGGCTATATGATTGGTGAGGAAAACAAGGGCTTGAAAGCCATGTTCATCATGATGAACGAAGCGCGTCTCGGTGTTGGCCTTCAAGGCCTTGCACAGTCAGAAGTCGCTTATCAAAATGCAGCAATTTACGCCAAAGAACGCATTCAGGGTCGCGCGCTAACAGGTGCAGCTGAACCAGAGAAGAAAGCTGATCCCCTACTCGTTCACCCGGATGTGCGTCGCATGTTGATGAATATCAAATCGTTTAATGAAGCCGCGCGTACGCTCATGTTATGGACGGCACTTAAAGGCGACATTTCACACAAGGCTGCATCGGACGAAGATCGCGAGGCAGCGGATGATCTTATGGGGCTACTTACCCCTATTATTAAAGGCGTTCTGACCGACAAA
Organism: uncultured Rhizobiaceae group bacterium; assembly: GCA_937951455.1. GTDB lineage: Bacteria > Pseudomonadota > Alphaproteobacteria > Rhizobiales > Rhizobiaceae > JAALLB01. Next base: position 1,743 of record CALFBU010000053.1, on the reverse strand, counting down.
GGCTTTGAAAATTGCGTAAATGCACAACAAGTCTTTGGTGGACATGGCTATGTCGAAGAATGGGGCATGAGCCAATTTGTTCGTGATGTACGTATTGCGCAAATTTACGAAGGTGCGAACGGCGTTCAGGCGCTTGATCTTGTGGGTCGTAAACTGCCAGCAAATGGCGGACGTGCGATGCGCGCCTTTATGGAAGAAGTAAACGGCTTTACCAAAAAGCACATGGATAACGAAGCCATGCATCCATACACAAAACCTTTGCGTGATGGGGTTAAAAAGCTTGAGGCTTCTACCATGTGGCTGATGCAAAATGGCATGCAGAATCCGAATAATGCGGGCGCTGCATCCATGGACTTCATGCACCTCTTCGGTCTCGTAGCTCTTGGTTATATGTGGGGTCTGATGGCTGAGAAGTCACAAGAAGCCCTTGCAGAAGGCGCTAACGGTTCAACAGAATTCCATGAAAACAAGCTGATGACAGCACGTTATTTCATGGAACGTGTAATGCCTGAAAGTGCAGCACACTTGGCGCGCATCGAAAGCGGTTGTGAAAGCATGATGGCGCTTGAAGCAGAAGCATTTTAAGCCAGAAACGATCAAAAGGCCTAACGAATGACAACTCCGCAAGAAGTTATCAATTCCCCTACCCCGCCATGGCATGATGAAGATTATGCCATGGTTCGGGAAATGGCTGGCCGTTTCATGGAAAGTGAGATTGCGCCTAATTACGACCAATACGAGAAGGATGAGATTGTCCCTCGTTCGGATTGGGAAAAAGCGGGTGCTAACGGCCTGTTATGCGCTTCTGCTCCTGAAGAATATGGTGGTGGTGGCGCAACTTATGCACAAGAAGCAGCGATTATTGAAGCACTTGCTCATAATGGCGTAGACGGATTTGGCATCGCGCTTCATTCAGCGATCGTTGCACCTTACATTACAGATTATGGCACCGAAGAACAAAAACAACGCTGGCTGCCACGGCTTGCAACGGGTGAATTGATCGGTGCAATCGCCATGACTGAGCCTGGAGCTGGTTCTGATCTTCAAGGTGTTAAAACAACCGCTGTTAAAGATGGCAATCAATACTGTATCAACGGTTCCAAAACCTTTATTACAAATGGGCAGAATGCCAACCTAATCATTGTTGTTGCAAAGACCGATCCTTCTGCTGGTGCCAAAGGCACTTCGCTCATGATCGTGGAAACCGATGAAGTAGAAGGGTTTGAGCGCGGACGTAACCTTGATAAAATTGGCTTAAAAGCAAACGACACATCTGAACTTTTCTTCAATGATGTAAAAGTACCGACCTCCAATTTGCTGGGTAATGATGAAGGGCAGGGTTTTTACCAATTGATGAATCAATTGCCGCAAGAGCGATTAATCATCGCCAATCAGGCAATGGGGTCCATTGAACTGGCTCTTTCGCTTACGATTGATTACGTCAAAGAACGTAAGGCTTTCGGCAAGAGCATTATGGATTTTCAGAATACACAGTTCAAACTTTCAGAATTGAAATCAGAAGCTACCATGGCCAAGGCCTTTGTCGATCAATGTGTGGGGCAACATTTAAAAGGCGAACTCGATACAGCAACTGCATCCATGGCAAAATATTTATTGTCAGACCTGCAAGGCAAAGTGATGGATGAATGTTTGCAACTCTTCGGTGGTTATGGCTTCATGAACGAATATCCAATCGCACGCCTATACCGTGATGCGCGTGTTCAACGAATTTATGGCGGCACA
>CALFBU010000052.1 GCA_937951455.1 uncultured Rhizobiaceae group bacterium | reverse complement strand
CGAGGAAGACAGCCATCTGGGTGATTTCATCGAAGACAAAAACGCCATTCTGCCCATCGATGCAGCCATTCAGGCGAACTTGCGCGAGACAACAACCCGCGTACTTGCCTCGCTGACACCGCGTGAAGAGCGTGTGCTTCGTATGCGCTTTGGTATCGGCATGAACACTGACCACACACTGGAAGAAGTGGGACAACAGTTTTCCGTGACGCGCGAACGTATCCGTCAGATTGAAGCGAAAGCGCTGCGCAAACTCAAGCACCCATCCAGATCACGCAAATTGCGTTCGTTCTTGGATAGTTAAACCAAAGACACAAATTTCAAAAGCCCGCTCATTTGTAGCGGGCTTTTTTTATGCTAGGATTTTGAAAATTCTAAAGTTTGAAAGTGTTTAGAAATGTCATTCCTGAGAAAATTCTTCGGCGGCGGCGATAAAGCCTCCAGCACGGCAAAACCGGTTGAAGAAGTCGACTACAAAGGCTTCCACATCGCCACCACACCAATAGACGAAGGAGGCCAGTTTCGCGTCTGTGCTATAGTCTCGAAGGAAGTTGATGGCGAAATGAAAACCCACAACCTCATCCGAGCCGACATCTGCGCCTCAGCCGATGAAGCGTCCACCATCGCCCTGCGTAAAGCTCAACAGATGATAGATGAGCAGGGCACGCGGATACTTTCATAATTTACATGCCCCAACACCACCTAACCCTCCCAACAAACGGCCAAGGCTTGTACGAATTTACTGAACAGGTCCAGGCCTTCGTGCAATCCGCCAACACTTCCACTGGCCTGCTTACGCTTTTTGTTCAGCATACGTCTTGTTCTTTGATTATTCAGGAAAATGCTGATGTGGAAGTTCAGACTGATTTGAAGAATTTCTTTGCGCGGCTTGTGCCACCTACTTCTGATCCTTCGATGTCTTACATTACGCATACCTATGAAGGCGATGATGACATGCCTGCGCATATCAAGGCTGCCTTAACGCAAACCTCAATTTCCATCCCGATTGTAAGAGAGCGCCTGGCGCTGGGGAGGTGGCAGGGAATTTATCTGTTTGAGCACCGTGATCGTAGCCATGCGCGCAAAGTCGTTTTGCATCTTGCAGATTGAAGTAAAGAAATTCGTTGGACTAAAAGCTTTGAATTTTGGCTCACACCTTGTAAAAAGATAATATTAAGAAAAAAGGCTTCAATACTTATTCAGTAAAGAAGCCTTTTAAGACATAAAAGTTCAATTCTTTGGGGCAAAAAGTTTCGAACAGATATGCCTGACATAGTTGGAAATAAACCCCCACTACGTCTTAAGTATAACTGCTTGAAAAATATGCGTAAGCTATCAATTTTGATAGCTTACCTAGGGGGATGTATATGGACAATCTTATTGCCGATCTCATGGATGGTCTTAAGGGTGATGAAAAACAGGGAATCTGGGACAATGCCCTTGTTTTTTTTGAGCAGTTTGGATTTCACATTACAAATTATGGCATGATACACAAAGCCGACGGTAATATGTTGGGCTTTCACAGCAACATGACCGATGATTGGATGGCGTATTACATGGGGTCTGATTATGTTCAGGATGACCCTTGGGCAGACTATGTCATCTCAAATGAAGAGCCTATTTTATACAGCCGTGAAGGGGAAAGCGAACTTATCGTTCCAGAGGGCACGATTGCTGAAAAAATGATCCAGGAAGTGGCTGACTACCAGCTGGATAACTCCATATGCATTCCCATTCATAACAAGCTTGGGCATTTGATTACCGGGTTTAATCTTGGGTCGGGTCTTCATCATGAAGAGTTTAACAAAATGCTTGATGAAAACATGGATATCATTTTGTTGGGTGCAGCGCTCGTCAACAATCAACTGCTTGATACGGATCCGATGACCTGCAAGCTAAGCAGTTGGCATGCTAATCCTTGTTACAAAAGCCTTCTGTCAGAGCGCGAGCTTGAGGTTTTAAAATGGCTTTCCGAAGGCGATCGAAATGACCGTATTGCGCAAAAAATGAACATCGCTTCTGTGACGGTGAATTATCATCTCAAGGAAATTAAACGCAAACTTGGGGCTAGAACCAGAGAGCAATCTGTAGCACTCGCTTTTAAGAAGGGATTGTTGAGTTAAGGAGTTTGTTAAGGCTGTCTAAAACGCCGCGGTCTGGCGTATTGTAATTCATCTATCGGGCACCCCATATTTATGTCATGGACAAGAGCATTTCCCCAATTGAACAGCTGGAAAACAAGAACCTGATTGTTTTTGATGGCGAATGTGTTTTGTGCTCTGGCTTCTTCAAGTTCATAGTCCGTGCTGATAAAAAAGAGCGGTTTGATTTTGCGATTGCCCAGTCAGAGTTTGGTGAGCGATTGTATGACTATTATGGATTGAAAGAAGATGATTACGACACAAATTTAGTTTTCATCGATGGCAAATTATACGAGCGTCTGGATGGATTTTTTGCGGCAATGAAGTTGCTCGGGTGGCCTTACAAAGCTGTTTCGATTTTTGGGCTTTTGCCTGCCAAATTACTGGACTGGTCGTATTATAAAATTGCGCGAAATCGCTATAGATTGTTTGGCCGCCG
>CALFBU010000051.1 GCA_937951455.1 uncultured Rhizobiaceae group bacterium | reverse complement strand
GTCGCCTGAAAGTTTTGCAATCGCTTGATAGTGTGGGTGCGGGCTTTGAACTTGCCAGCCATGATCTGGATATTCGTGGTTCGGGTAACTTGCTGGGTGATCAGCAATCAGGTCAAATTCGAGAAGTGGGTTACGAGCTTTATCAGCAAATGCTGGAAGAGGCGGTTGCTGAACTCAAAGATGGTGATGATTATTCTGCGGAAGAAAAATGGTCACCGCAGATTTCCATTGGTACGGCTGTTCTTATTCCGGAAAGCTACGTGCCAGACCTTCAATTGCGTTTGAGCCTCTATCGCAGACTGTCAGATATTCGCGAACCAGAAGACATTGATGCCTTCGGTGCAGAATTGATCGACCGTTTTGGCCCGATGCCACAGGAGGTCGAATACCTGCTCAAGATCGTCTACATCAAGGGCCTGTGTTTCACCGCTAACGTGTCCAAGCTGGATGCAGGACCAAAAGGCGCTGTGATCGGCTTTAGAAACAATGATTATCCAGCCGCTGCGAAACTTGTAGGCTATCTTGGAGAACAAGGAAGCCTAGCCAAAATCCGCCCAGACCAGACGATATTCTTGTCAAGAAATTGGGAAACTGCCGAGAAACGTTTGAAGGGTTCCGCGGTGATTTTGAGCAAATTGGCTGGATTTGTGCGGGAAATTACCCAATAAAATATAATGGATTGTTCCAAAGTTATCTGTTTAGATGAACAAATTGAATGTCATAGGGAGAGAGATCATGAAGAATAAACTTTTAGCTTTGGGTATGGGTGCGGCGATTGCGGGCATGGGCTTTATGCAGGTTGCACATGCAGAGACCCGGGTTACGTATAAATCTGCTAAATCGACATCATCTTATTTTCAGATGGGTGTGCAAATATCCGAGGCCATGAAAAAAGGTTCTGATGGTGAGATTATTGTGACCGTTGAGGAAAGCCAGGGCTCTGTACAAAATGTGATGGAAGCCAAAGCGCGTGGTGGTGATTATGTTTTCACGACACCACCAGTACTCGTTAAACTTGCACAAGGTGGCAAGGTCATGTTTGAAGGTAAAGGCGATCCGAAGTTCGATGAAATCCGTGCGCTCTTTCCAATCCCGTCACTCACCATGCATTTTGTTATGTCTGCCGACAGTGGCGTGAATGATTTTGCTGGCATGGAAGGCAAGACAATTTTGCTGGGCAAAGGCTCTTTTGGCGCTAGAGAAGGCGAGAAATATCTTGGTTTGTTTGGTCTGGAAGGCAAGGTAAATCTGGCTGAAGTTGAACTTTCCAATGCTGTTGCTGCTCTTAAAAACGGACAGATCGATGGCTTTGTTACTGCAGGTTCATGGCCAGCGCCAAATGTTATTGAAGCGGCCGCGTCAACGGGTGTTAAAGTTATCTCTTTGAGCGATGAGCAAATCAAAGCATCCAAGCGTGCAAAGCTTGTTATTCCAGCTGGTACCTATGCAGGTCAGGATAGTGATATCACGACAACGTCGCTACCGGTTGCAGCCTTTACGACGACAGCCATGAGCGATGATACCGCCTACGCACTTACCAAAACATTTTGGGAAGAGAAGAGCAAAATGGGCGAAGCTGCCGCATGGTGGAATGGCGTAGACCAAGGTTTGATGAGCAATATCACAGGCAAAATTCATCCTGGTGCTATTCGCTATTACAAGGAAGCTGGGATTGCTCTGACCGAAGCTCAGCAATAATTAACGATACCTACCTCGGCATTCGTGCCGAGGTATTCTTTTGATGCTTACTCAATCCTTATCCAAAAATTCTTATTTTAGAATTATAATGCTGCTTTGCGCCTTTGCGCTTGTTGCATACCATTTGGCTTTGATTTTTTCCGGGCTCGTCCCCAATCTGGTTAGCAGGCCGTTGCACTTTGCAATCGCATTACCATGGATATTTTTCTTTACTCAGGAAAATGGCCTTAAGCGTAGCAGCGGATATGTCATTGGCAGCATCGGTATTCTTGCCTGTCTTTGGGTCGCTTGGAATCAAGATGCATTAAGTGATCAATATGGTTTTCTGGAAAATGATTTTCAAATTATCATTGCGGTCATTTTACTGGTCACCGTATTGGAAGCCGCCAGACGTGCGATCGGTTGGCCATTGCCTTTGGTCGCACTTGCCGCACTTACATACGGACTTTTTGGTCAATATATCCCCGGAGAATTTGGTCATTCCGGCACGCCGCTCAAGAGTTTTCTTGGCACATTGACGATTGCCGAAGGCGGTATTTGGGGAAGCCTAACGGGTGTCTCAGTAAACGTGGTAGCGATATTCGTAATCTTTGGTGCGGTTCTCAACGCCGGTGAAGCTGGGCAGGGATTTATGAATGTAGCATCGGCTGCAGCTGGTAGACTTAAAGGCGGGGCAGCAAAAGTATCCGTCATTTCATCTGCACTATTTGGTTCTATTTCAGGTTCGGCTTCTGCCAATGTTGCCTCAACAGGTGCGATTACACTGCCTGCGATGACAAAGCTTGGATACCCAAAGCGCTTGGCTGCTGCTGTTGAAGCAGTTGCATCTTCTGGTGGACAGATTATGCCTCCCTTAATGGGAGCAGGGGCCTTTGTTATGGTAGAGCTTACAGGTGTGCCATACAGTGGCATTATGTCGGCGGCTATTCTACCGGCGATATTGTATTTCCTTGCAGTGTGGATTGGCATCAACGCTTATGCCACGCGCTATGAACTGACTGGCATCAAGAAGGAAGACCAACCCTCAAATCGGGATGTATTCATTACATCAGTATTCTTTTTAGTACCGTTTTCCGTGCTTCTAATCAGCATGTTTATTATTGGCTATACGCCGCAATATTCTGCTTGTATGGCCATTATATCTGCTTTTGCACTCCTGTTTTTCAACGCGCAGGGTACGTTTGATTTGCACCAAGTCATGGAGCGATACGAAAGTGCGTTTCTAAATGCCGCAAAACAGGTTTCGATGATTGCGTCGATTATTATTTGTGCTTCAATTATTATAGGCGTTTTGTCCATTACGGGTCTTGGTGTCAAAATCACCTCTCTCATTCTGTCTGCCTCTGGCGGGTTATTGTGGCCATCACTGCTTTTGACTGCCTTGGCGTGTTTGATACTAGGGATGGAAGTGCCGACTACAGCTGCTTACGTCATTTGCGTATCCGTGGCGGGGCCAGCCCTTATTCAACTTGGGCTTGAACCTTTGCAGGCGCATATGTTTGTGTTTTGGTTTGCGCTGTTGTCGACAATTACACCGCCCGTTTGTGGGGCGGTTTTTATAGCGGCTGGAATGATATCAGAGAACTGGCTCAAGGTGGCACTTACCGCCATGGCACTGGGTATTGGGTTGTATATTATTCCCCTTGCCATGATTGCAAATCCGGATCTATTGCGTTTGGCGTCGGTTCCAGCAAATGCATTGATCAGTTTTGTTCAAATCGGCATTGGGTTAGGTCTGGTTTCTTATGCGATTATTGCGAGCCATACCAAGATGTTGCGATTAGCGTTTTTCATCATAGGGTTGGGTATAATATTCTGGCCTGTGTTACTGGGGTAAGGACAACATTTGCATTGGCAAAGTCTTGTCACTTCCGATCACCAAGTGCATGTTCCATTGCTGCTACAAGTTGTTCTGGTGGTTGTGCGCCCATGACAGCGAATTTGTTGTCAACGATGAAGCAAGGAACGCCGGTTACGCCCATTTGTCTGGCTTGGTCTATTTCTGCGGCGACTTCCGGTTTGTCGTTTTCTGTTTTGAGTAGATCATCTACGATTTTGCCGTCCATGCCAGCTTCTTCCGCTGCTTTGGATAAAACTTCATCCAGTCCGATATGACCGCCTTCGAGGAAGAACAATTCAAAAAGGCGTTCTACCAGTTTGTTTTGAGTTTCGGCACTTTGTCCGCCGGCCCATCTGATGACGCGATGTGCGTCCATGGTGTTGGGGGAAACTTTCATGGCGTCGAAGTTGAAGTCTATACCGAGCACTTTGCCAGCGTCCTTGATGCGGCCATAAACTTCCTTTGCACCTGTTTCACCACCGAATTTATTGTTGAGATAATCCGTGCGGC
>CALFBU010000050.1 GCA_937951455.1 uncultured Rhizobiaceae group bacterium | reverse complement strand
ACCAGCGAATGGCACCAGCGAAAATCTGTCGTTACGATCTGGTAGGTGAGCCAATTGCCAAAACAGGAATATGAATAATCCCCCCGTTAACAACGGCAGTGGTGCCAAGCCAATCAGTTCAGGCAAGGAAAACCATTTCGCAAAAATACGGTCGCTGGCCAAAGGGGTGACGATTGAAATAATGCCCATGCCCAGTGCGGTAAAGACGAGCGATACTTGCATCCACCTTACAGATCTTTTCTGTAATTCACCTTCTGTCTTGTAAATTAGCCATGCGGCACCAATTGCTGCATAGGTTGCCACCAGGCAAAAGGCGACCAAAATGCCGAATCCTATGGCTAACAGCCCCTGCTCTAGACCCAAAACATAAGCGCCTAGCATGTAACCTTGTGATAAAGCGGTGACAAAAGAGCCTGCAAAGAAAATTCGGTTCCATAACCACTTTTCATCAACATTAGCCTTGGCTCTAAATTCAAAGGCTACGCCCCGTGCAATGAGCCCGATCAACATGATTGCGACTGGCAGATATAGCGCGGTCAGTATTATCCCATGCGCGATTGGAAAGGCCACAAGCATTAAACCAATAGCCAATACGAGCCAGGTTTCATTGGCATCCCAAAACGGGCCGATGGAAGCAATCATGCGATCTCTATCTTCAACAGGCGCTACTGAAAACAGAATTCCAACACCTAGATCAAATCCATCCAGCACAACGTAGACAAGAATTGAGAACCCCATCAGGCCGGCAAAAATCACCGGTAGATAAGGATAAATGACTGTTATATCCAAAAGACCTACTCCGCTGGAACTGCGTTGGGGCCAGGTGCTGGTAAAGCCGTTCCGCCTGCCGCGCCTGTTTCTGGTTTTTCAGTCGCCGACTTTGAGGCTTTCACTGTCAACCTGAATAATACAAACAGATAGGCACCCAAAAGTACGAAGTATGTCGCCAAATACATTAAGAACGTTGACAAGACCATGCCGCCCGATATCGGTCCCAGCGCATCTTTCGTGGATAGGACACCTGATACAAGCCAAGGCTGACGGCCAATTTCTGTTACATACCAACCCGCAACAGTCGCTATCCAGCCAGAGAAGACCATAGGCACGAAGGCGTAGGTCAAAAGCTTCGGCATTTCACCTTTACGCCACAAGTAATATGCGCCAACCCAAGAAAGCAGCAACATAACCATGCCTGTTCCGACCATAATGCGGAAGGCCCAAAAGACAGGTGCTACAGGTGGATGTTCAATTGTACCATCTTCAGCCACGAAGTCATTCAACCCAGGAACGACGCCTGCAAACTCGTGTTTGAGAATGAGACTTGCACCACTTGGAATGCCAATTTCAAAGTCGTTGGAGCGGATTTCTTCGTTCGGCATTGCAAACAGCAGTAATGGAACGTTGCCACGGGTTTCCCAATTGCCTTCCATGGCCGCTACTTTTGCAGGCTGATGTTCAAGTGTGTTTAGACCATGCAAATCACCAACCAATATTTGCACAGGGATTAGCATGGCTCCCATGAAAACACCTGTTCGTAATGCATGCCTCATCGCATCGGAACGATCACCCAAAATCCAGCGCAGTGAGGAAATGCCAGCAACTAAAAACGCCACTGTAAGACCTGAAGCTATCAACATGTGTACCAGCCTATAGGGCATGGATGGGTTGAAAATGATCGCCCACCAATCGGTCGCAAAAGCGATGCCGTCGCGAATTTCAAACCCTGCAGGTGTGTGCATCCATGAATTTAGAACCAATATCCAAAACGCACTCATCGTGGTTCCGAACGCAACGAGGAATGTTGATAGAGTGTGAACCCGGTTTGAGACCTTGCGAAAGCCGAACAGCATAATGCCTAGGAATACAGCTTCCAGAAAAAACGCTGTCAGTATTTCGTAGGCTAATAGTGGCCCGGCTATGTTGCCGACCGTTTCCATAAACCCTGGCCAATTTGTACCAAACTGGAAACTCATAGTTATGCCGGAGACAACGCCAAGCGCAAATGACAAAGCAAAAACCTTTACCCAAAAGAAGTAGGCTTCCATCCAGGCATGATCACCCGTTCTGTTAAATTTCAGCTTGAAATATAAGAGCAACCATCCAAGCATAATCGTTATGGTTGGAAACAAGATGTGGAACGTGATATTCGCGCCAAATTGCATTCTCGAGAGGATAAAAGGATCCATTGTGTTGCCCTGTAATTAAGAGATTATGCTATGCATATAATCTTGAAATACACAGTTATCAGATGACAGCCTGCCGCGTGGCAGCCTGACGCAGTCCTCTATATCACCTTTAGAGAATTTACCCAAGAAGCCGCTTCATCTGGCTGTATTTGCGCGATACGAATAACGCTATCAAATCGCTTGGTGAGATCGCGGATATGTTCAACAGCATTTATTACCATATACATGTCCCCCAAATAAATCGCAGCACGCTGCGGTCCAAAAACTGTAAATGGCGCTGAGTAATGCACTTGTCCATCGTATAAGAAAAGCCGAAAGGTTGGATAAAGCTCTTCAAGCAAATGAGCTATGTGTGCGAGTTGCGCTTGTCTTGCCCCTCTTGCAAGATTGCGCCAAATGTCTGTGCCTTCAGCCAAATTCTGTAGTCTTTGCATCGGCATGATTACTTCCATGTCGGTTTCGGGAAGGCGCGTATAATCCAGTTGTTGTTGTGATTGACCTGTCTTTATGTTGACATAGGTGTCTTTGCTCGCACCGAACTCATATTCTGTAACAGCTTTGGTGCGTAGTAAATCCGGTAAAGAACTGGGTGAATATCGTATTTTATACCCGACCGCCTCTCTCTGCCAACTGGCCAAAATTGAGTCATGCGAACCCAATTGCCCTTTTTCAATTGAAAGCAGCGACGAGACCTCTCCGAGATTACCCTCATCTTGACTGACCCCAAGCAACCAATCTGTGCTTACATTTTCCGATATTGCAATTGCATTGAGTGTTTCTGCTCTTGGAAGACGTACTATTTGTTCATCCAGAAACTGACTTAAAGCAGAACGATCCAAACTGCATCGTCTGGCGAAGGCTGATACGGATTCCCCTCGCCTTTCGATCAGTATTCGAAGACGGGATTTGAATACCTGAGAAATTTCACGTTTATCCATATCAAGATAATCAACAAGACTGATTTATAAGTCAACATTGTTGTGAATTCACATCAAATTATTGTAAAGCATGTGAACTCACTCATCGCACGATTCAGCTTTCTTATGCAAAGTCATTCTCAATAATGAGGAAAATTTTGCAGAAATTACATAAAATTATTGAGTTACCTACTCTGTCGCTCATCATACTCAATTATGCGGTATGGCTGGTACTCGTTATGTTTGGGCATGCCATACCCGTCATACTGTGGATCTTATTGTTTGCCTTGAACTCAACACTGTTTTTATCCCTCACTCATGAAGCTATTCATGGTCACCCAACGCGAAACGTCCGCGCTAACCGTTTACTTGTTTTATTTCCACTCGGTTGGGTTTTCCCATACGAACGGTTTAGGGATACTCACATTCAACACCACGAAACCGACGAACTGACAGACCCTTTTGATGATCCCGAAAGCTGGTATTATCCAAAACTGGCGTATGAGAAAATGAATGCAATCGTACAGTTATTCTTGACATTCAATAATACACTCTTGGGTAGAATGTTGATTGGCCCAGTAATTTCCGTGTCGAAGTTTTATGTTTCAGAAACGGTTCAACTACTCACGAACAAGAACATGCGCTGGTATTTGATGCGTATCTGGACCATGCATTTTATGCTTGTCACTGTACTCATAATATTCATCAAGAGTTACAGTCAGGTCCCGTTATGGAGTTATTTCATAGCCTCTTATCTAGGCCTATCTCTGTTGATGATAAGAACTTATCTTGAACATCAGGCGAGTGAAGGTCACGCGGAACGCACGGTTATCATTGAAAGATGCTGTCCACTGGCTTTTTTGTTTTTGTATAACAACCTTCATGCAGTTCACCACGAGAAGCCTGGCATTCCATGGTATGAATTACCCCATTATTATCACAAACACAGCGACCAGTTGAAACAATCGAATAATCACTATATCTACGCTTCATATGGAGAGATATTTCGTAAATATTTTCTCACACCAAAAGAAGCCATTCCCCATCCTTTTCTAAGAAGTGGGAACTTGAACGGATAACAAAGTGAATACAGCTGTTGCTACTCTCTCGATGTATGACTGGCCGGAAACCTCTCATGCGCTTGATGTGCTTTGGTCACACATATACAATCAATTGACCCAAAGAGAGATTGCAGCACCCGCAAAGCTTGAACGCGATGCACATCCAGCAGCCCTTTGGAGCAATTCCGAACTCATACTCGGACAAACATGTGGCTGGCCTTATGCCAATTATCTGAAAGAACAAGTCACGCCTTTCGCACGGTTTGACTACGATCTGCCCGATTGTCCAGCCGGTGATTACAACTCTGTTTATATCGGGCACGATGATGATGATTATGATCACCTTGTATCGCCGCAAGCATTTGAATTTGTCGAAAAACTGGCCATCAACAGTGACGATTCACAATCAGGCTTTCATGTCTTTGCAGAGATAACCGGAAAACCCGCCGAAGAATCCATTGCCAAAGAAAAACGCATCGTCACTGGTGCGCATCGCAATTCGATTTCTGCCGTTGCCAATGGGGACGCAAACATAGCCGCCATAGACGCCATCGCTTTCGAACTGGCAAAACATTATGAACCAGAGGCCGTTTCCAAAATTGTTGTGCTGGGCAATTCAAAACCCAAACCCGGCCTGCCGCTCATCACCGCCAAAGACAATGCACATCTTACTCCCCTACTCTATGAAGCGATTGAACAAGCCCTAGAAGAAACACCAGAAGACATCCTGCAAACACTTTTGATAAAGGGATTGGTGAAGGCCAAACCTTCGGATTATGACGGGTTCAAGGTTTAGGGGTGTGATGGCGGGTTATGACCCAATGTGGACATTAGAATTTCAAAGCCTAACGGCTGATATTGGGACAAAGCGACTGAGCACAATTTTCACCGAATTGGTAATTTGGGTAGGAAGCAGTCATTAGCCGCGGTCTTTGCGAACATCTGAAATGGGCTCGGAAGAAAACTGCTAGCTTTTGATGACATAGAAAGGCGAATCGGGCGTTGGTTCTTCTACCCCGATGGCCATCGTTATTCATTACCAGCTGACTGACAGTTTTCATCCTCCAATCGAACAAAATGCCAATCGAAAATCGCTCTCCATCCGGGCGTTTGTCAAAGCATCAGCTAAAGCACCACTAAAGAACACGGACTTAAAAAGTGCAGGGTCAGTCCAGACATCGGGTCCATCAAGAACCTCTGGCCGTATCGCTATCACACCGTCCAACAATGGCTGTGGCATCGTAAACCTACGCCCAGAGACACCAAATGGTTTTAGGTTCTTGCTTGCACTAACATCGAGTCCCGCTTTGCTGTTGCCAAAGACCCAGCAGTACCATTTACCGTCGACGGGTGTTGTCTGGTCCGACTGAAATATCTCAACAGGATAGAGCGCGCCTTGTCCAAGTTCGAACTGCCTGAGGACTTCTGCGGCTTTAGACGAGACTACATAATAGCCGTTGGCATTGAACAGATTTGGCAGTCTACGAATATATCCCTTCCCGGCATCGCCCCAAATTTTCGTAGGGCACATGTCCTCCGGAACAGGCTGACCATGGGAAAGCAACCCCATGGCTTCGACAGCTTTTTGTTCAGTGGAAGGGTTAGCACATATGTCGGCAGTTAGCCACTTGATCAAAGTCGAGTCGCCCATCATCCAGCTGCACGCAATGCTCGTCATCATGCTACAAATAATCTTTCTTAAATTACAGCCTTAAATTTATGCCATGGGTGCTGAGGAGTGACAACCCACATTATTAGGATCGAACCCTCTTCATACGAAAGTGTGTAGGAATCTGGAGATCATAGGCACATGTTTTCGCAATTAATTCGTCTAAAAAGTATTCTAGGATTTTACCGAACGAACGATCTCGCGACTGGTGCTTTTAATCGCTCAAGTGATCTACATGGGGGCGCGAAGCGAACCTAACTGATACAGCCGGTAACCGACGAATCTGAGCCTAGAGCGACAATATGCTGTGATTAACGAAGGTTTCAGATTGGGCCTAAGCAGTCATTAGCGCCGTTTCAAATTTTTGTCACTTCTGGCACACATCTGCCATTACTCTAGCTCTCAAAATGCGTAACCCCTCGCCTATCTTCATCAATCGTCAGGGTTGAGTGGAATGGGTCGTGGGCGCGTTGTTGGCAGTTGTGTCTTGGACATAGGCGGCAGTTGACGCCGACTTCTGTTACACTTTGGGTGGAAACAGAATCCTGCACGCTGCCGTAAACCAGTTCTGGTGCGTATTCGACGGGGCAGCCCAGTGAAATTGCCAGACGTTTGTCTTCTGTAGAGAAGCGGATTGAAGGTCTATCAACGGTTCTGTTGACGGTCATGTATCTGCTGTGATCCGGCATTTCGACGATTTGTGTTAAAATGCGCCCAGGCACGCGGAAGCAATAATGGACGTCGAGTTTCGGGCATGCGCCGCCAAACCTTGCCAGCTGAATGGGCGTTACATTAAAGCGTTTGGAAACATTGCCGCCACGATCAACGCGAAGGAAGAAAAACGGAATGCCGCGTTTGCCCGGCTTTTGCAATGTCGTCAGACGGTGGCAAACCTGCTCGTAGGAAACGGAGAAGATGGCGGCCAGTCGGTCTATGTCATACTTCGTTCTGAGCGCCTCTTCATAAAATTCATCGTATGGCATGAGAATGGCGGCGGCAAAATAGTTCGCCAATTCCACCCTGCATCTGGAGGAAGCAACTTCATTTTCCATAATCGAAGTTGGGAGTTGCCTGTTCAACGTATTAATAAACTCGATCATGCCAACCATGTGAGCTAGCTGGAAAACCTGATTTTGATGATCTAAACCATCAGATAACATAAGCTGACGTTTTTCACGGTCGTAATATCTAAGTGACGATCCTAAAATTTCATCGCGAACCAGTTTTACATATACATTCAGTGAGTGTGTAAGGTGCTTTTTTAAACCACCATAAATCTCTTCTCTGTCTTTAATGCATGCTTTTCGACATTTTTCCGCGCAGACTTCGATGGCATCAAAATAGTTATTATGGCTTCGGAAAAAATCATGCACGCTTTGTTCTATACCAAGGCTTGAACCGTGATTGGGCGAGATGAATTCATTTTGCTCTGCCAGGCGTTCGCCATAGGTGCGATAGGCGTTGAAGATGTTTACAAAGCCGTTCATCAGGTTAGGTGCACCTTCAAGCGCTGAGCGAAGTTCTTCGATATCGGGATTAATATCGCCAAAGGCAGGGTCTTTGGTGATCTGGCGCAGATCAGAAAGTGCAATATTACTGTCCGTATTGGTCAGCTCACGCCAGTTTAATCCATATTTGTCGGAAAGATTAATCAGAAACTTAAGTGAGGCAGGTCTTTGGTTGCGCTCAATCAGATTGATGTAGCTTGCGCTCACGCTTAATTCCCCAGCCATTTCCGCCTGGGTCAATTGCCGCGATTGCCGTAATTCCCTTAGTTTGGGACCAATGAATATTTTTTCACCCGCCATAACAACAAGATGACGTAGTTTACAAAAAAGTCAATTTTGTAAATGCGACTTTTTCTTTAAATACAAAAAAAGCCGCAAATGAGAATTGGAGAACTCACTTGCGGCTTTTATGAGAACCGAACCAATCGGGGTAGGCCTCAGTTCAAATTTTTAAATTATGCTCCAACAGAGCTCACTTTTGCTGTTTGGGTCTGAGCCTCAACAGAAATGTAAGGCTTGATGACATCACCCTTGCCGGTTTCTACAACATAGAAAACCTTGCTGGTGAAAGGAATTTTGTAAATGCTACATAGGTGAGCCACTTGCGCCACGTCTTCCGTAATCAAAAGTACATTGCCCTCATATTCCTGTAGCATTTCACATAGGTGAATTTCTTCACATGGCCCAACGTCATTCATATCCATGCTTATCTGGTCATATGAAATAAAATGATTGTTAAGACGCTTTAAAACATCTTCCTCTACCGGACGCGCCAATCCTTCTTCACTGCAGCGAAGGTCAATGACATGGCGGTGTTCAAAGCTTCCATCCGTGATGATCTCATTTAGTTCGATGGTGCGTGCAATGGTTACAACTGAATTCTTGTTCATGGGTTTTCTCCTTATGCCGCGATGCTGGCTGCTGCTGTTTGATCGATGAAAGTTTCCTGAGCAGCCGCCACACCTGAGCCCAGTTCAATGTTGATGCCACAGTCGCGCATTGCCATTTCTGCGCCGGCTAAGGCTTGAACAATCATGATTTCGTTTAAATCTCCAAGATGACCGATGCGGAACACTTTGCCAGCAACCTTATTCAGCCCTGCCCCCAAAGACATGTTGTATTTATAGTAAGCAGTCTTGAGGACTTCAGCGCTATCAATGTGCGCAGGCACGACGATGGCTGATACCGTGTCTGAATAATTTTCTGACTCTTTGGCACATAGTTCCAAGCCCCAAGCATGAACACCAGCTCGAACGGCATGCGCAAGGCGCGTGTGTCTTGCAATGACATTCTCCAAACCTTCTTCAAAGATAAAGTCCAGAGAGGCTCTTAGACCATGGAAAAGCTGGGTTGCAGGCGTGTATGGGAAATGACCTGTTACGTTTGTTTTCATCATGTCGTCATAAGACAGGAATGTTCGCGGAAGATTAGCCTCGCCTCGCATTTCCATCGCTTTTTGGCTCACGGCAACGATTGCCAAACCTGTTGGAAGCATGAAGCCTTTTTGTGAGCCTGACACCACAACGTCAACACCCCATTCATCCATGCGGAAATCCAGCGAACCAATGGAGCTTACGCCATCGACGCAAAGAAGTGCAGGATGACCAAGCTCATCAAGAATAGAGCGGATGGCACCAATGTCCGATGCAACTCCGGTTGCAGTTTCGTTGTGGCAAGCAAAGACGCCCTTGATTTCATGGTTTGTATCCTTTTCGAGAATTTGACGGTATTCTTCATGCGGAATACCAAGACCCCATTCGACCTCACAATGATGTACATTCAGGCCAAAGCGTTGAGCCATATCCACCCAAAGCATTGAGAATTGACCAAAGCTGGACATCAAAACTTTTTCACCTGAACTGAAAAGATTTGAAAGACATGATTCCCAACCGGCCGTGCCAGAACCCGGGAACATGAAAACTTCAGCTGTTTCAGTTTTGAAAACCTTTTTGAGATCTGCAAACAAGGGTAAGGTCAAATCACCAAAATCCGGAGCGCGCATATCCTGCATCGGAACATTTAATGCCTGACGGACACAGTCAGGAATGTTTGTTGGGCCAGGAATAAAAAGACCTGTCTTGCCATTGGTATTTTTCATCATTGCATTCTTCTCCATTCGTTGGATGGAAGATGCAGCGTTGGAGTTCAAAATGATACGAAAATTATGTAACTATGTATAATGAGTAATTTACAAAAGTGACATTTGTAATTTTTGTATGTAAAATTTCTTCAATGACTATGGACGAAATTAACATTAACCTGAATATTTATAGCCTGCAGTTGAGACGTCGCCTGCCCAAATAAAGACCGACATAAAAGACTTGTCCGTTGTTTTTGTAGCATGGGGCAACATGCTTTGATGATAGGATTTCTCACCTGGTTTATGCAAATCATAATCCCCATCACCACGCCTCCAATATACTTCACCTGCACATATGATAAATATTTCTTCAGCAGGATGCGTTCTGATGCCATAGTTCGCGCCCGGATACATACCATAAAGACCTGCCCTGATCTTGTTGGATTTTACAATACCATCAGGCCCAATCAGTTCAACGTGAACTTTTTTGACACTATCAGAGATATAAGCCGGGTCGGTTGATGTGGTAGGTGGCTGCCACATTAATGGTGTTTCAGCAATAATGGCACACGATGGATGCGCGTCTGGCTTGGCCATTTCATTGAGAATTGATTGTTTAAGTTGTGATGTTTCACCATCATAGAATGCAACATCACTAG
>CALFBU010000049.1 GCA_937951455.1 uncultured Rhizobiaceae group bacterium | reverse complement strand
CATGCGCCAATCGCGTGTTCTGGCAAGTATGCGTTCTAACAAAGGGGTTTTGACCGCTTCATGAACTATGAGACGCGAGTTTGCAGAACAATTTTCACCCATGTTCCAAAAGGCAGCATTGACGATGTGACCAGCAACAAGATCGAGGTCTTCTGCATCTTCAAGAACAACAGCAGGGTTTTTGCCACCGCATTCAAGGACTACTTTTTTCAAATTGGACTCTGCTGAATATTTAAGGAACAAGCGCCCGGTTTCTGTTGAACCAGTAAAGCTCAACATGTCCACATCCAAGTGGCGGCCAAGCGGCTCGCCAGCTTCAGGCCCCATGCCGGGCAGCACTTGTAGAACGCCTCTTGGAAGGCCTGCTTCCATCGCAAGTTCTGCCAAACGCAATGCGGTAAGAGAAGTTTGCTCGGCAGGTTTGACAATGACAGAATTACCAGCCGCTAATGCCGGGCCAATTTTCCAGGCCATCATAAGCAGTGGGAAGTTCCACGGCAAAACTGCTGCAACGACACCTACCGGCTCGCGTACAATCATTGCAATATGATCATCGCTTGAAGGTGCCATCTGATCGTAGATTTTATCAATCGCTTCTGCGTGCCATTTAATCGTATGGATGGTTTCTGGAATGTCGATTTCTTCGCAGTCTTTAATCGGCTTGCCACTGTCGAGACTTTCCATCACAGCCAGTTCGCGTTTGTTGCGCATTATCAGTTTGCACAGTCTGATTAAAATGTCTTTGCGATCAGACGGATGCATTTTTGACCATCTGCCCTGATCAAAGGCTTCACGCGCTTTTTCAACGGCAAGGTCAACATCTTTTGCATTGGCACCTGTAATCGTTGCAACAGGTTTTCCAGTTGCAGGATTTATCGTCGGAAATTTTTCACCGCGACCAACCCTGAACTTGCCATCGATAAAAGGTGCAACAGCAAAGGTTAGATCGGCTGCAATGCTTGCGTATTCTTCTCTCGTTAAAAGTCCGCTCATTTGCTTGTCCCTTTCTCGATGGCTTCAATGGTGGTGTTCATGACTTTAACGACTTGCTCCAGCGCGCGTTTGTCATCCTTGTTTAAGGGCTGAAGTGGCTTACGTGGGGGGCCTACGGGTATGCCTCGCAAGGAAAGTCCGTGTTTTATACACTGGACGAATTTACCACCCTGCTCCAGCACACTCATCAGTGGCAACATCGCGGACATGATGCGTCTGCCCTTGTCGAAATCGCCTTCAATTGCGCACGCCTTATAAAGTGCAATATGTGCTTCGGGTGCGAAATTAGATCCTGCACAAACCCAGGAGCGAGCGCCCCATGCAAAGAATTCCAAGGCCTGATCATCCATCCCGCAGGAAAGTTGAATATGAGGGTAGTCCCGAGCCAATAAATGCACGCGGTTGATGTCGCCAGAACTTTCCTTAATGGCGCAGAAATTCGGGCTACGGCCAACACGATCCAGAACCTCTTCATCCATCATGACGGACATACGTCCGGGATAATTATAAAGCATGGCTGGCAGGTTGGCTGCGCGATCAATTGCCAAGGCATGAAGTGCAATTTCACGCGAGGTCGGATAAGCGTAAGGCGGTGTGGCAATTAAAAGAGCATCGGCTTTTATCGCCTTGGCATTTTCTGCAAAGACGATGGAATCTTCCGTGCGTATAGCGCCAGTGCCAATGATAAGCGGAACGCGACCTTTGATAATTTCTTTTGCAAGCTTCATCAGCGTGATACGCTCTTCAGTGGATTGAGCGTAATATTCTCCTGTGGTGCCTGCAATGATTAACCCGTGAACGCCTGCAGAAATCAAATGTTCAATGACATCCGCAAATCGGTCTTTATCGATTGAAAAATCATCACCATAGGGTGTAACGACTGGGGTATAAATTCCCTCAAAACGCATTACTATTCTCCTGCCTCTTGCAAACCAATGTCCATGTCCAAGGGATCAGGTCTTACAAATTTTTCTATTCGGTCGCGCGATAATTCCCAGTGCTCGATGGTCAATTGGACAATGGCTGCGGGGTCTTTTTTCTCTATAGCTTCAATCATGCCATCGTGTTGACCACAGGCTTCCCAAACCAGCAGGCGTTCTTTTGAGTTGATTGGTTTATAAAACATCTGGCTCATTCTGGTGTGATCAATCAACAGCCGATTCAAACTGGGAGAGAGATATGGGCTGCCTGCCATCTCGCCTATAATATGATGAAAGCGATGATTAAACATCGCCATCTCTTGCGGTTCACTTTCTTCGCCAGCGCGTCTGAAATTCATTTGAATCGATTTTAAGTCTTCAATTTGCTGACCACTAGCATTTTCGACTGCAAGGCGCGCAACCGCTGCATAAATCATCGGCGCTGTTTGAAAAAAGTTTCGCATGCTCGTCAGATCCATGGAGGAAACTTTCGTGCCGCGATTTTCATTTTGTACGAGATAGCCATCGCCCGCCAATTTTTGAAACACCTCACGCAAAGGCGTTCGTGAAAGTCCGTATTCTTCCGAAAGAAGCGTTTCATCCAGCGTAGAACCTGGCTGAATATCGAACGTCAGAATGCGGTGAATTAAGGCTTCCTGGCATGCCTGTTTTTTATTGACGATCATTTCAGCTCCTTATAACAAATCTAAATAATACAAATTGTATACAAACACAATACAAATTTTCTTATACATCTGGCCTGATAATTGCAGTTAGTTACACAAGAACCCTAAACCCGATTATTTGGCATAAATTTTGTGCTGAATTGATACAAATACAGGCTGAAGTTGTGACGATAGAAAATAACTTATTCGAACGTAGAGTTACCAATGACACGTCCAGAAACGACAGTTTGAAGAAAAGTTATGGCTTGTTCATCAAACATGTCTTTGACAAACTAATCGCGCTTATCGCTCTAATAGTGTTATCACCCTTATTGGTTTTAGTTTCGCTGCTCATCAAGCTAGACAGTCGAGGGCCAATCATCTTCAAACAAAATCGCAATGGCCTAGATAATCAACCCTTCAAGGTTTGGAAGTTTAGGACCATGCGCGTTATGGAAAATGGTTCGCAAGTTACGCAAGCCAAAAAAGATGACGACAGAATTACGCGCTTCGGAAATTTTCTGCGCAAATCCAGCATTGATGAATTGCCACAACTCGTAAACGTTCTCTTGGGCGATATGGCAATCGTTGGGCCAAGGCCGCATCCTGTTGCCTTGAATGATCGGTTCAGACCCTTGATTGAAAACTACGACCAGCGCTGTGCCATGAGACCTGGCCTGACGGGGCTGGCGCAAATTAGAGGTCACCGCGGTCCTACTGAAACCGTAGAGCAGATGCGTAATCGTATAGAGTGCGATATCCAATATATTGAGAACTGGTCTTTGTGGTCTGACATCAAAATCATCATAGCAACGCCCTATTATGGTTTGATTAGCAAGAACGCTTTTTAAGTCAAACCAAATCTCATAATAGCTCCCAATATCGCTATTGTTGGCAGCACTTTTAATATGTTCCAATGCAGTTTGAAAACGAGCACCGAACTGAGTGCAAAGAGAGCAAGCGCCAGCCACTCGATTGAATGAACTGCTGGCAACCAGACCTGCGCAAATCCGAACTCAAGACGTGTTATGTCTGAAAACAAAACATGTAAGGCAAACCAAATTGATAGATTTAGAATTACTCCAACAACCGCAGCAGTAATTGCGGATAAAGCGTTCTTCAATCTTGGCTGGTTTGAAATCCATTCAAGATATGGCGCGCCTGTAAAAATCCAGAGGAAACATGGTGCAAAGGTCACCCATAAGGCGACGCCTGCTGCAGAGATGGCTAACCAAATCCCACCTTCCTTGAAGCCCGCAAGAAACCCGACAAATTGCGTTACCAGAATAAGCGGCCCTGGTGTAGTTTCTGCAAGACCCAGTGCATCGATCATTTCTTCTGCGCTTAGCCAGCCAAATTGCGTTACGACATCCTGCGCCATATAAGCAAGAACTGCATAGGCGCCGCCAAAAGTAACCACCGCAAGTGTTGAAAAGAAGTGGCCTATTTGAATTAGAATTTCTGGCGCACCCAAGAGACTCAGTAATATTAAAGGCAGAAGCCAGATTACCAACCAAGTTATCACCGTTACAATGCTGCTGCGTACAGAAACAGTAGTTGATATTTGATGTCCAACGATGGCGGTTTTTTGAGTTGCAAATAATCCATACAAGCCAGCGCCCAATACGATGAGGGGATATGGCACAGCTAAGAAAAACAAACCTATAAAAGCAAGTGCTGCGATAATCCAATGTACTTTTTCACTCAACGCTTTTTTGGAAACCTTGATAAGTGCTTCCAGAACGATCACAAGAACAGCAGCTTTCACACCGTAAAAGAGCGCCTCGACCAATGGTACATCGCCATAGCTGGCATAGACACCCGCCAATATCATGATGATTGCAGCGCCAGGAAGGACAAATAAAAGGCCTGCAATCAAACCACCTAACACGCCATGCAATCGCCAGCCTGCATAAGTTGCAAGTTGCATGGCTTCCGGTCCTGGAAGCAACATGCAAAAACTAAGTGCATTTAAAA
>CALFBU010000048.1 GCA_937951455.1 uncultured Rhizobiaceae group bacterium | reverse complement strand
CTTCTTGGGGTTTCGTTTCGAATTGTCGCCAGAAGTAGCCATTAATTACCTTACGCCAGCGCCAGGCTTTCGACTGTGTCTGAAATTTCTACACCAAACGCACGTTGGTAGAACTCGCTAATTGTTGCGCGCTCCAGCTCGTCACATTTGTGTAGGAATGTCAGTTTGAATGAGGTTGGCAAATCGCCAAAAATCTCGGCGTTTTCTGCCCAGTTGATAACCGTACGCGGGCTCATGACGGTTGAGATATCACCGTTTACAAAAGCTGCTCTGGTCATGTCTGCGACACGAACCATTTTGGAGATGTTGTCACGACCTTCGGGAGTGTTGAATGATTTTACCTTGGCTGCAATGATATCAACCTCATTGTCATGTGGCAGATAGTTTAGCGTGGTGATGAGTGACCAACGGTCCATCTGTGCCTGGTTGATTTGTTGTGTGCCGTGGTAAAGCCCTGTTGTGTCGCCAAGGCCAACGGTGTTCGCAGTTGCAAACAGGCGGAAAGCCGGGTGAGGGGTGATGACGCGGCTTTGGTCTAGCAATGTAAGGCGGCCAGAAGATTCCAATACGCGCTGGATTACAAACATAACGTCCGGGCGACCCGCATCATATTCATCGAATACGAGTGCAACATTGTTTTGGTATGCCCAAGGCAGGATACCATCTTTGAATTCTGTGATTTGCATGCCGTCTTTAACGACAATTGCGTCTTTACCGATTAGGTCCAAACGGCTGACGTGGCTATCGAGGTTAATACGTACACAAGGCCAGTTGAGACGTGCTGCAACTTGTTCAATGTGGGTAGATTTACCCGTGCCGTGATAGCCTGAAACCATGACGCGACGGTTATGAGCAAAACCTGCGAGGATTGCGCGTGTTGTCGGGCCATCGAAGAGGTAGTCTTCATCAAGCTCTGGCACATGTTCCGTGCGTGTTTTGTAGGCTGGAACAGTCCAGTCACAATCAATATTAAATACTTCGCGTACAGATACTTCTGTATCCGGCAAACCGTCTGACATTCCCGTTCCTCCGATGAAGTTTTGCGGGTTGAGAATTAGCTTATCTTTGATGATAAGAGTGTTGGAAATTCAATGCCCTGTTTTAAGAGCAGAATCCACCCTGTTTTAGAATTTTATACGACTTAATGATTTCCTGAAGTCGCCGTTCAGTGGTGCGATCACCGCCGTTAGAGTCCGGGTGGTGACGCTTCACAAGTGCTTTATATCTTGCTTTTAGCTCATCAGAAGTGGAAGAATGCGGCATGCTCATGTCGTCAAAAGCCTTCTTTTCCAAGGCTTTAAGCTTGCGAACTGGCCCACCTTTTCCGCTAATCTGGCCTGTACGGCGCATGCTTCTTGCGATGATGCGGTCGGCCATTTGTGCTCTTGGGTCACCGTCTGAAAGCGGCCCTTTGTCGCCCTCTTTATTCACCCCCATCGTCCATGTCGGACGGTGGCCGGTGAGTGCATCTTTTTGGAACTTGGCGATTGCATCATCTCCAAGACCGGAAAAATAATTGTACGATTTATTGTATTCGCGCACATGGTCTATGCACAAATTTAGATATTGCCCTTCACGATCACGCCCAAGCGGAGCCTTATGCGTGCCTGGCTTTGAACAGTCCTGCCACTGACAAGATGTATCAACAGGTTTGTTTGTGCCAGGTTTCTTCTTACCCTTAACAATACGGATCGAATCAAAATATTTAGAATTTGTAGCCATTGCAGTATTATGGGTATTTTTTGAAAATGAACAAGGATTGACTTTTCAAAAAGTTGGCTACAAAAAGCGCGGTTATGTCAATTTTGATTTTGGAGTTAACAAAATGAGTGCAGTAGCCGAATATCTCGAAAAGCATTTGCAAGAAGCGTTTTCTCCAACAAGTCTGGAAGTCATCAACGAAAGTCATCTTCACGCAGGACACGCTGGCGACAACGGAACGGGTGAAAGCCATTTTAGAATTAAAATCGTGGCAGAAGCTTTTAACACCATGAACCGCGTCCAAAGACACCGCGCCATCAATGCAATTGTTCAGCCGAAAATCGACGAAGGCCTACATGCCTGTGCGATTGAGGTGAAGGGTGTGGGGGAGTAACTACTCCTCAAACAATTCCGCTAAATTGCCCGCCATATCTTGTCCGCCTTCTTTGTCTGCGGTCGCAAGCACGAGTTGGCGGCTTAGGCTTTTGCCTGATGTTGCGGCTATGCTGACGGTTTCGTTGGCGTAGCGTTTGATGTCTGGTTCTGCCAATAAGGTGAAGCCCAGACCTTCATTGACACATTCCATGATGGCTTCGACGCTATCCAAGACAATCGGTTGCTTTTTCGATTTTGAGGTGAGTTTGCGGACGTGATTTGCAATGACCTTGCCAATGCCGGAGCTTGGATTGAATTGCAGGAATGGGAGTTCGAGAGCAGTTTCCTCTATGGAAAGCTTTGAATGGTTTGAAGGCAAGGCGTAGACCAAAGTTTCTTCGCGCAGCACACCATACTTCAGGCCAGTTTCAGCTTGTTTGGAGGCGGTTAGAATGGCTGCATCCAGTTGGCCTGATAAAACGCGTTCTTCCAGTGTTTCTGAGAGGGCGGTTTCCAAATCAAAATTGGCTTTTGGTGCTTTTGTCTTCGCGTTTTTCAGGAACAACGGCAGGAGGCGCACGCTTGCGGTTGCGACGAAGCCAATGCGGTAGTTTCCAGCGAGTTCTTGTGTTTCATGCGAACTTTCCAACAATGCATTTTCTGCATTCAAAACCAGCTGCGCCTTTTCAGCGATTTCACGGCCAATGGGCGTCAGTTTTGGAGGGCGGTGTGAACGGTCAAATATCGAGACTTGCAATTCTTCTTCCAGCGTTTTCATCTGCATGGAGAGCGTGGAGAGGGTCATGTTTAACTGATTTGCGGCTGTGGCGAAGGAGCCAACATGCGCGATTTGAACCAGAGTTTTAAGGTGTCGTGTTTGCATAAGTTCTTACTTTTTGTATTTGAAGTATAAATTTATTCGATTGTAATGAATTTAGCAAGTGATAAACTATTCGTGATTATGAAAGATGCGAAGGGGAAAACACATGCTGGCTGAAAAAGTAAATCTCTATCAGGAACTTGCCAAAGAGCTGGCAAAGGAATTTGCCCCGAAAGCTGCCCATTGGGATCAGACCCGCACCTATTGCCATGAGAATATCAAA
>CALFBU010000047.1 GCA_937951455.1 uncultured Rhizobiaceae group bacterium | reverse complement strand
GTAGTGGGTCGAAACTTTCAAAGGCTTCAGGCGCAAGCCAGTCTTCAAACTTGAGAAACGCTTGATCATCTTCTGGTGCGCCTTTGTAAGAAGCAAGTGTTCCCAGCGCTTTTGGCGTTTCATTGGTGCCGTTCCATATGATAATGGATTGATCAGAAACATTAACAAGCGCGTCGTTCAGATCATTTTTAGCCCGTAAATTAGACAGGCTATTTTTAAGTTCGGTATTTTCCGTGGTAATTCTTGAGCGTTCTCTAATCAGCCAAGAAGCAGACATCAAGGCAAAGCTCATGGCGCCGCCAAATACGGCTAGCATAAGAATTTCTGTAGAATGCAAAGATTCCAGCAATCGCTCCTTGAAGCTGAAAGCTTTTTCTTCTTGTGCAACCGCATGTGCAAAAGCCACAGGCAAACTGGCAAATGCCAACCCCGCTTTTAGCCCTAATGTTTTCGTACGTGCAATGATTTGCTTACGCACAAAAGGCTTACGCCTTGCGATACTGCTTGGTTTTAATAAACCCGGCATGTCCCCGGTCCTCTCGCCGCTCGATTCCCCAGACTGCCCTGCTTTTACACTTCCTTATTTAAATCAACTGATTCGTGGAAGCTTATGATTCTTAACACTTTAAACAATTCGCGATTCGGCGTGAAGTCTTTTTCCAAAAAAAATACCACCGCATTTGTCAATGCGGTGGCTACTATATCTTGTGGATATCAAATTAAAAATTAATATCTGTAGTGTTCTGGCTTGTATGGGCCTTCAGTTTCCACACCGATGTAATCAGCCTGGTCTTTGCTCAATTCAGTCAATTTCACACCAATCTTCTCTAGATGCAGTCTTGCGACCTTCTCATCGAGATGTTTTGGAAGGATATAAACTTCATTGTTATATTCATCCCCTTTGGTCCAAAGTTCGATTTGAGCCAGTACCTGGTTTGTGAAAGAGGCCGACATCACAAAGGATGGGTGGCCTGTTGCATTACCAAGGTTCAACAGACGTCCCTGTGATAGGAGTATCATACGATTACCAGACGGCATCTCATACATGTCCACCTGATCCTTGATGTTTGTCATTTTCAGGTTACGAAGGTTTGCGACCTGAATTTCATTATCAAAGTGACCAATGTTACCAACGATGGCCATATCTTTCATTTCGCGCATGTGTTCGATGCGGATAATGTCTTTGTTACCTGTCGTTGTGATGAAAATATCAGCGTCTGCCACTGTGTCTTCAAGGGTCGTAACTTCAAAGCCGTCCATAGCAGCCTGAAGCGCACAAATCGGGTCAATTTCCGTGACCTTAACACGAGCACCCGCACCACGCAGTGAAGCAGCTGAACCCTTGCCAACATCCCCGTAACCACACACAACTGCTGTTTTACCAGCCATCATGGTGTCGGTTGCGCGGCGAATGCCGTCGACGAGTGATTCTTTACAGCCGTATTTGTTATCAAATTTTGATTTTGTAACAGAATCGTTCACGTTAATCGCAGGGAATGGCAATTGGCCTTCCTTGTGCAATTCATACAAGCGGTGAACACCGGTTGTTGTCTCTTCTGAAACGCCTTTAATCGCATCGCGTGTTTTTGTGAACCAGCCCGGGCTTTCTTTCATACGCTTTTTGATTTGCGCTTTGATTACTTCTTCTTCTTCGGAAGAAGGAACAGGAATAATATCTTCGCCAGCTTCTGCACGTGCGCCAAGCAAAACATAAAGCGTTGCATCGCCACCATCATCAAGAATGAGGTTTGCGCCTTCCGGGAACATGAAAGACTTATCAAGATAATCCCAATGCTCTTCCAGTGTCTGACCTTTGATGGCAAACACAGGAACTTTAGCTGCTGCAATCGCTGCTGCTGCATGGTCTTGTGTTGAATAGATGTTGCATGACGCCCAGCGTACATCTGCACCAAGTGCAACAAGAGTCTCAATCAAAACGGCCGTTTGAATGGTCATGTGCAATGAGCCAACAATTCGAGCACCTTTAAGAGGCTGAGATGCGCCAAACTCTTCGCGCAGGGACATAAGACCTGGCATTTCTGTTTCAGCGATATCAAGTTCCTTGCGACCGAAGTCTGCAAGGGAAATATCTTTCACTATGTAATCTGTGAATTCTGACATGGGATTTCCTTCGTGGAATGTGGATTTTAATTTCGTATTTGCGTGACTTCTATCAGTTAGTTCTTATCTTCGCAATGTCATATAAAGAAATCTTTATATGTCGCAAATAAGGCCTGCAAATCCAGTTTTAAATTACTGATCTTCACCAAATTTCGCTTCGATTAACTCAGACAGTGCGTTCAAAACTTCATCTGCCTCATTCCCCGTCGCGACCAGATGAATTTGGCTTCCTTTTGAGGCGGCCAGCATCATCAAACCCATAATTGAAGTGCCCCCGACCATATGCCCGTCCTTGCTCACACTGACCTCTGCATCAAAGCTTTCAGCGCATTGCACAAATTTTGCTGAGGCACGCGCGTGCAGGCCTCGCATATTGGTGATTTTGAGAACTCTTGATGGTTGGTCGGACACGCGGCTAGCCTACCTATTCGTTGCCTTGTAAAACTTTGCTCGCAACATGAATGTATTTGCGTCCTGCTTCCTGAGCTAATTCGGCGGCTTCCAGAATGGTTTTTGTTTCACGCAAACCTGCCAGCTTTACAAGCATGGGCAGATTAATCCCTGCTATGACTTCAACTTGATCATCCTGCATCATTGAAATCGCCATATTGCTGGGCGTGCCCCCAAACAGGTCCGTGAGAATAATTACACCAGCTCCGGTCTCTACCGCTTTTATCGTTTCGGAAATATCATTGCGTCGTTTTTCCATATCGTCATCAGCTGCGATATTAATGGCGACCATGTTTTCTTGAGGCCCAACGATATGCTCTAGTGCGAGTTTGAACTCTTGTGCCAAATTACCATGTGTAACGATCACAATTCCGATCATTGATAAGTCTCCAAATTGAGCATATTTTCTTTCTAGTAATGTCGAGCTTTTTTAGTAAACTTGCAAGCTGGCATTTTCAATTAACCAAGCAAACACAATCCGCACGGCCAGAGTCTCGTGACGTTGTGGCACTTCAATCAACGGCAGTTTTAGGATTTCAAATTGATGATGTTTTTCATCAGGCATTCTTTCAATTTCTTCATCTTCAAGGATACTGACGACAACCTTTATTTCACATGACTTTTTGTGAGAGATTTTTAAAATTCCGTAGCCTCGTAATTCCACCAAACCAGCCGTATTTTCTGGCGCGCTTGCGATAAGTTTTTCATTATCAACGTTCAAAAAAACCTGATCATCGGCAATCATAAAGGCGTTTAATTCCTCAA
>CALFBU010000046.1 GCA_937951455.1 uncultured Rhizobiaceae group bacterium | reverse complement strand
GTTATCGATCAGGTTTGATATCGCTTGCGAAAGGAGTTCACGATTACCCATGATTTCAAGATTGTCTGGCAACTTCAATTCAAGGTTTAATTGCTTGCCTTCATCCTCCACCAAGGCTTCGTAAAGCTCGTAGACATCGTTCAAAATATCACCCGCATTAAGACGTTCCAATTTGGCAACCGTTGAACCTGACTCCACTCTTGAGATCATCAACAGAGCATCAAATGTTTTTACAATGCTATCGCAATCATCGATTATATCTGCGATTTTGTCTTGCTGTTCTTGTGGTTTATTTTCGAGTGCAAAAGCTTCTTCAGCCTTGTTTCGAAGTCTGGTAATTGGAGTTTTTAGATCATGTGCAATGTTGTCTGACATTTGCTTGACCCCATCATCCAAATGGTTGATTTGATCCAGCATGTGATTGAGGTTTTCTGACAAGCGATCAAATTCATCATTCGTTCCCGTCACGGGAAGTCGTTCTGATTTGTCTCCTCCCATGATACGCTGCGAAGATTTTGAAACTTGATCTATGCGCTTTAATGCCCGCCGCCCAACAAAGAACCAGGTCAGCAACCCAAGAGCCACCATTGTGCCGAGCGCTAGATTGAACCCTCGTCTTACAATTTCTCGCACCCCCTCGTATTCGCTTACATCACGACCTACCAGAATTCGCATACCGTTTGGTACTTCCAAAACTCGGGCAATGGCTCGATGCTCTTTATCACCCTCATCGTCAAAACGCTCATATCTGAACGGACGTTTTGTCCAGCCAATTTTGCTCATAATCCTGTTTTGCATTTTAGGCACATTGCCGGCAATGATTTCGCCCTGCGGATTGGTAATAACATAAAGATTGGCGCCTGGCGCACGGGCACGGCGATCCAATGTCCTGACGAGCGAATTAATGCCACCCTGACGGTAAATCCGAGCAAGGCCTGTCACTTCTTCATCGATGGATACTTGATACTGCTCGCGCAAAACATTGACGGTTGCACCCGTCATATAAAAAACGATGCCAAGTGCGAGCAGGCCAAATATCACAGTATAAATGATTGATAGCCGAACGGCGGTTACCTTTAATAATGAAGCTACCCTTTTGAACATCAGGCATTAGCTTCCGGCACTTGCAATTTATAACCCGCACCGCGAATGGTCAAAAGCATCGGTCCATCAAAGTCTTTATCAATCTTGCCTCTTAGCCGAGAGATATGAACATCAATGACATTGGTCTGGGGATCGAAATGATAGTCCCATACTTTTTCTAAAAGCATGGTTCGCGTGACAACGGTTCCAGCGTTTTGCATGAGATAGGTCAAAAGTCTGAATTCACGTGGCTGCAGCAGAATTTTCTGTCCGCCGCGACTAACCTCTCTGGTTAGTCGATCCAGTTGAAGATCTCCTACGGTGAGCGTGGTGTCACCTTCTTCTGTATTATTACGTTTGGCCAATACTTCAACACGCGCCAGAAGCTCTGAAAATGCATAAGGCTTTGTAAGATAATCATCCCCACCAGAGCGAAGTCCTTCGACCCTGTCATCGACAGCCCCTAGTGCTGATAGGATGAGTGCGGGTGTATTATCGCCATCTGCTCTGACCTGTTTCAGAAGGCTAAGGCCATCAAGTTTCGGCAACATTCGATCCAATATTAATACATCAAACTGTTCAGTTTTTGCCAAATGCAATCCTGTATCACCGTCTGCGGCATGAATTGGGTTATGACCTGCTTCACCAAATCCCTTTATAAGAAATTTTGCGGCTTCGTCGTCATCTTCTACAATTAATATTTTCATGGGATAAATTTATACAAAATAAGCTGTTGTGGAAAGCAAATAGCGGCAGACTATTGGGGGTAATAGTCTGCCGCCAGCTACATCTTTCCTTGGAGGGGGACAACAGGAAAGATGATAGGGATTAACCGCGCTGTACTGGTACAGGGATAAAGACTGTGCGATCTTGTCTGCGCACTTCAAGAAGCGCAGATTTGCGCCCCGCTTGGCGCGCAGATTTCATACCGCTTCTTAATGCCTTCACGTCGGTCACGTCTTCGCCATTGACAGAAACAATGACATCACCAGCGACTAAGCCGCGCTCCGCAGCTTGACTGCCGGGGTTCACATCAAGCACCGCCAGACCATCGGACGTTTCTTCCAGTTGAAGGCCGAGACGTTTGAGAGTGCGTTTCTTTCCATCTTGTGGGGCAACGGCTGTTGCAACTTGTGTTTCTTCAAGCTTGCCAAGAGTTACAGAAACCGTTTCAGATTGGCCATCACGCCATACTTTCAGATTGATTTGGGAGTCAGGATCGTATCCTGCAATCACACGTGCAAGTTCTTTAGGACCTTTAACGCTCTTGTCATCAACCGCCGTAATTACGTCGCCTGATTGAATTCCTGCATCAGCAGCAGGGCTTCCTTCTTGCGGAGATGTCACGATTGCACCTTGCGCTGTGTCCAGACCAAGTGATTCTGATATTTCTGCAGTCACTGGCTGAATTTGAACACCGAGCCAACCGCGTGTTACCGAGCCGTTTTGAATGAGATCAGTTACGACTTCGTCTGCAAGTTTTGCAGGGACTGCGAAAGCGATGCCCACATTACCACCTGAGGGTGAGAAAATGGCTGTATTTACGCCAATCACTTCGCCGCTGAGATTAAAGGTTGGACCACCAGAGTTGCCCTTGTTTACAGCGGCATCAATCTGGATGAAATCATCATATCGGCTGGAGCCAATGTCGCGGCCGTGTGCGGATACTATGCCGGCGGTCACAGTACCACCCAGTCCAAACGGGTTACCAACAGCAACTACCCAGTCACCGGTGCGCGGGCGTTTTTCGCCAAAGTCGACGTAGGTAAGTTTTTCGTCTGCTTCGACTTTCAACACTGCGAGATCCGTTCTTGGATCAGTACCAATCAGTGCGGCTTCAAGCTCCTTGCCATCGGACATCACAACTGTAAATTTTGAACCGCCTTCAATCACGTGATTATTGGTTACAAGATAACCATCGTCTGAAACAAAGAAGCCGGAACCTTGTGAATTGCCTTTACGTGGGCCTTGACCACGGCGTCCATCTGGCCTTACCCCACGCGGCAAACCTTCAAAAAACTTTTCCATAAAGTCACGACCGCGTCGGTCAAACTGAAAGTTACCTTCTGCACTGGCTGGCTGAATGGTTTGCTCTACGCGCACACTCACAACCGCAGGTGATACCGCTTCAACAACGTCACCAAATGAGAACGCAGCGGGTGCCTGAACTTTTACAGCCTCTGCATGCGCAGATGAGAATGAAAGTACATTTGATTGACCTGTTGCATACCCTGCTACGCCAAAAGCCATTGCAGAGGCGAGTAATGCATTACGAAATGATTTGGTTGTTTGAGTTTTGATCTTCATAGCTAGTTCCTTCTAAAGTCAATTGTGCAAGCAAGTCTGCTTGGCTATTGAACTCTATGTAGGAACTTTCAGATTACAGTTTTATGGACGCAAAATTAAACTTCTGTAATGTTTAAGTTATTCATTTGTAATGTGTTTCGACCTTGGCACCTTTTTCAAGTGTTTTGTGAACTGGGCATTTATCTGCAATTTGCAACAACTTGGCAGATAATTCGTCGTCATTGAGACCCTCGACCGCAATCTTGCGTTCAAAAACATCAATCTTACCGCCCTTCGCGCGTTCATCATCTGTGCATTCCATGCAATCTTTTGCATGAATCTTCTTATGTGAAACAGCAACGGAAATCTTGCCCACATCAAGTTTTTTGAAATCAGCATACATGCGCATCGTCATGGAAGTGCACGTACCCAGTGCGGCTGCCAGATAATCATATGGTGATGGCCCACTGTCCAAGCCACCTACAGATTTTGGCTCATCGCCGATCAGATAATGATTTCCCGCTAGGATAGTATTTTGAAATTTGCCAAGACCCGTTTCCGAAACGATTATCTCATCGCTGGCATCAGACTGTTCGGGAAGGGCGTCCTGAGAAATATAACGACCTGCCCATGCCGTAATAACGGAGGCGACAAAGTCCGCATCACGTTCATTGCTTACAAGATGGTCCGCATTATCCAACGATACGAAACTTTTGGGATGTTTGGCAGCAACAAAAATCTGCGTTGCATTTTCAACGCCCACGGTTTGGTCGACAGGAGAGTGAAGGACTAACAATGGCTTTTTCAGTTTGGTAACTTTTTCAAGCACATCATTTGCTTTCAAATCATCAAGAAACTGTTTTCTGATCGAGAAATTTCGTCCACCCAAAGAGACAGTCGCTTCGCCTGTATCTTTGATTTCATCAATTTTCACTCCAAAATTATGAACAACGTGGCTGGCTTCAGAGGGTGCACCTATGGTGGCGACCGCGGTGACTTCAGGAATTTCAGAAGCGATAGACAAAACCGCAGCCCCGCCCAAAGAGTGACCAATTAACAGACTTGGAGCTTCAAAATTATCACGCAAGTAATTCGCTGCTATAATCAAGTCTTCTCGATTTGAAGAGAAATTGGTTGAAGAAAAATCGCCCTTGCTATTACCAAGACCCGTAAAATCAAACCGTAAGACAGCTATGCCCTGCGCGGCAAGTTCTGAGGAAATTCTTTTTGTAGCGTGAAGGTCTTTTGAACAGGTGAAGCAGTGTGCAAAAATCGCGTATGCTTTTATAGCACCAGCGGGTAAATCAAGCCTTGCAGAAAGTTTAGCACCTTGGCTACCGTCAAAATCAATGCGTTGTGTTGTAGTATTCATGACCTTACTCCTTGGATAGGAATAGGTTACGCTTTCATTTAAAAATCACAAGTCACTCATCAAGGATTTCAGAAAGTTTTTCCTTTTCATCCTTACTCAGATCTTTAACTTCGGCGACTTCTTTTCTTTTCGTTGCACCAAAGGTTTTGAGCGCAATGATTGCTCCTACAATCAGGGCTATTAATGGCAGCAACCAAAGGAGTATTGTTTGATTGTTTAATCTGGGCTTCAGAAGTACGAATTCACCATAGCGCTCAACCAGATAATCCAGGATCTGTTTATCGTTTAAGCCTTCTGCAAGTTTTTCTCTAACGATTATTCTTAAATCCCTGGCAAGCTGAGCGTCAGAATCATCAATGGACTGGTTTTGACAAACCAAACACCGGATACCTACTGAAAGCGAACGTGCGCGCTCTTCAAGCACTGGATCATCCAGCACTTCATCTGGATTAACCGCAAGTGCTGGCGACAATAAAAGCAGGACAAAAACAAAAGATAAAATCGATCTAAGCATTTGCAAGTTCACGTTTCACTTTCGACGTTTTGGGCGCACCCACTCTCAATCTTCTGTCGCTAAGAGAAAGACAACCACCTAGCGCCATAAGGATTGGGCCTAGCCAAACAAAAATCACTTGTGATTTCCACCAAGCACGCAGAACTGTTCTCCCTTGGTCATCTGTATCGCCTACAGAAACATAAAGTTGAGAGAACCAATATGTTTTGATGGAGGCTTCGGTAGTTGCTGTCCCGTGTCCTGTATAAAACCTTTTGGCAGGTGTGAGTTGTAATTCTTCAACACCCCCTCGGCTTACAGATACCACAAGCGTATCTTGCACAAAGTTTGGCCCCTGCTCCTGACGCTTGCCCGCATGTGTTAAGGTAAAGCCTGCTATTTCTATCGTATCGCCTTTAACGGCTGAAATCCCTTTTTCATCACTGAAAGCCGTTGCACCAACAACACCTAAAACCATCAAGCCTACGCCAAAGTGGGCAAAGGCAGAGCCCCATGTCGACCTTGGCAAGCCAACCAGTCTTGAAAAGGCAACCTTTAAGCTTGCTTTTGGAAGTCCCGAACGTTGGAATAGTTCGGCAAGGCTTCCAAGCATAACCCAGACGGCAAGACCAATTGCCAAGGATGCTAGAATTGGCCCGTCTTCCGTAAATGCAAGTGCCAGAATAATACTGACCAAGGCAACACCAGCTATGAAGTACAAACGCTGTAAGACTGGTAATAAATCAGCGCGTTTCCACGACATCAATGGCCCCAATGGAATGGCTAACAAAAGTGGCACCATAAGCGGGCCGAACGTCAGGTTGAAATACGGAGGGCCTACGGAAATTTTTGAACCATCCAGTGCTTCCAGAAATAGTGGATAAAGCGTTCCAAGAATAACTGTCGCGCAGGACACCGTCAGGAAAAGATTGTTGAAGACCAGCGCACCTTCTCTCGAGATGGGTTGGAATAAACCGCCTTGTTGAAGTGAATTCGCACGCAAGGCAAACAGAGCAAGTGAGCCACCAATAAACACCAGCAAGATCATCAATATAAAGACGCCACGGCTTGGGTCAGATGCAAAACTGTGAACAGACGTCAATACACCAGAGCGAACGATGAAAGTTCCGAGTAATGAAAGTGAGAAAGTTAAAAGCGCGAGTAATATTGTCCAAATCTTCAGCGCATCTCGTTTTTCCATAACCAAAGCTGAATGGATTAATGCTGTTCCCACCAGCCAAGGCATGAAAGATGCATTTTCTACCGGATCCCAGAACCACCAGCCACCCCAGCCAAGCTCATAATATGCCCAGTAAGACCCCATGGCGATGCCTGCGGTTAAAAAGACCCATGCAACCAAAGCCCATGGACGAACATACCTTGCCCAAGCGCCATCGATACGCCCTGAAATCATGGCGGCAACAGCGAATGAAAATGTCAATGAAAAGCCTACATAGCCCACGTACAACAAAGGCGGATGAATTGCTAACCCAATATCTTGCAAGATCGGGTTTAAGTCCCGCCCCTCGGCAGGTACTTGCGGCAGACGCTCAAAAGGGTTTGACGTAAAGAGAATGAACAAAAGAAATGCCAAGGTTACCCAACCTTGAACAGCCAAAACATCAGCTTTCAACCTTGAAGGCAAATTGGTGGCGAAAGCAGCAAGCATTGCTGAGAACAGAGCAAGGATTAAAACCCATAGAAGCATAGAACCTTCGTGATTTCCCCAAACACCTGTAACTTTGTAAAGCATAGGCTTATCTGAATGCGAATTCTGCCAGACGTTGGCTAATGAAAAATCCGAAGTCACATAAGCATATGTTAAAGCTGCAAAAGATAATCCCAAGGCCAGAAACCCGGCAATCGCAGAAGATGTTCCTGAAGCCATCAAAACTTCGTCACCTGTTCTTGCGCCCCAAAATGGGATGATTGACTGAACCAACGTGATCGCTAGCGCCAATACGAGTGCATAATGTCCAAGTTCAGCAATCATGAGCTATTTTCACCCTCTTGGCCCTTCCAGATTTCCTTTTTTTTCATCACATCTTCAAGTTCTTTGGGAATGTAGTTTTCATCATGTTTTGCCAGTACGTTCTGAGCAATAAAGCGCCCCTGAGTGTCCATGGCGCCCTCAGCAATTACACCTTGGCCTTCACGAAAAAGGTCCGGAAGAATCCCATCAAAGCTAACAGGAACATTACTTTCACCGTCCGTCACAAC
>CALFBU010000045.1 GCA_937951455.1 uncultured Rhizobiaceae group bacterium | reverse complement strand
AGCCTCCGTAACCACCGTAGGAAGTTTGGCTTTCGGCGACTTCCACATGTTCTTCCGGCAGTTCGTCGATGAAGCGCGAGGGCAGTGAGGACTGCCACAGTCCGTGGATGCGGCGGTTGGAGACGAAGTGGATGTAGCATTTTTCGCGCGCTCTTGTGATGCCCACATAGGCGAGGCGGCGTTCTTCTTCCAGTCCTGAGCGGCCGCCTTCATCGAGCGAGCGTTGATGCGGGAAAAGGCCTTCTTCCCAACCGGGCAGGAAGACCGTATCGAACTCCAGCCCCTTGGCGGAATGGAGCGTCATGATGGAAACCGCGTCGAGGTCTTCGCCACTATCGGTGTCCATGACGAGTGAGATGTGCTCCAGAAAGCCCGGCAGGTTTTCAAACTCTTCCATGGAGCGGATGAGTTCTTTCAGGTTTTCAAGGCGACCTGGTGCATCGGCTGAGCGGTCGTTCTGCCACATCTCGGTATAGCCGCTCTCATCCAAAATGATTTCGGCAAGTTCCGTGTGCGGTGTGGATTTAAGCTCCGTGCGCCAGCGGTCAAAATTATTCAACACGGTTTTGAGCGTGCTGCGAACTTTGGGTTTCAGCTCTTCGGTCTCAACCAATTCACGCGCAGCAATCGTGAGCGGAATGCCTCTTGCTCGTGCATTATCATGGATGGTGCGAATGGTGGCATCCCCAATGCCGCGCTTGGGTTTGTTGACGATGCGCTCGAACGCCAGATCATCGGCTGGCTGACAGACCACGCGGAAGTAGGCCATGGCATCGCGAATTTCCATGCGTTCATAGAACCGCGGCCCACCGATGACGCGGTAGTTCAGCCCCATGGTGACGAAACGATCTTCAAACTCGCGCATCTGGAACGAGGCACGCACAAGGATGGCAATCTCGTTGAGCGTATGCCCCTTGTTTTGAAGGCTCTCGATTTCATCGCCAATCGAGCGGGCTTCTTCTTCCGAATCCCAGCCAGCCTGCACGATCACCTTGGAGGCGTCAGGATCCACATCATCGGTAAACAGCGTCTTGCCCAGACGGTCTTCATTGTTGTTGATCAGATGTCCCGCCGCGCCAAGAATGTGTGCAGTCGAGCGATAATTGCGTTCAAGGCGAATGACCTTGGCGGATGGGAAATCCTT
The DNA here is from genome assembly GCA_937951455.1 of uncultured Rhizobiaceae group bacterium. Classification (GTDB taxonomy): domain Bacteria; phylum Pseudomonadota; class Alphaproteobacteria; order Rhizobiales; family Rhizobiaceae; genus JAALLB01. The sequence goes on along the minus strand of CALFBU010000045.1, from coordinate 1,876 downwards.
GTCGAAGCGCAGGATGTTGTCGACTTCCGCACCGCGCCAGCCGTAGATCGATTGATCATCATCACCCACACAACACAAGTTCGGGGAACTTGTGTTGTGTGGGGTGATGTTTGAACTCACGCTGTCGTTGCCTTCGGCAACTGCGCTGCGTTGGCGCGAGGCATCCGCCTCGGTCGCGCTATCGGCTCCCGAAGCTTCGCTTCGTATTTGCTTTTCCGCTAGCGCATCTGCGCTACCGTCCGTTCGCGGGCTGGCACTTTCGCTAGTCGCGAAAGTTTGCCCTGCCACGGAGGGAGGGGTGCCATGATTGTCAACCATGCTATTAGCTCCCGAAGTTTGGCCTTGATATTTGTCTTCGGGATGTGAATGCGAGGCAAAACTACCTCCCCCTTGAGGGGAGGTTGGTGAAGCGTTGGCTGAACCGGTGGGAGTAATGTTGTTATTCTGCGCTAACAGTCTCAACCACATATACTGGGCGACGTTGGTATCTTGATATTCATCCACCAAAATGAATTTGAACTTCTTGTTATACTCAGCGAGAACACCCGGATTTTCCTTGAAGAGCCTGATGGTTTCAGTCAGCAGATCGCCGAAGTCGCAGGCGTTTATGGTTTTTAGTCTGGCTTGATATTGGCGGTAGAGATCGCGTCCCTTGCCGTCGCCATAGGCGCGTGCATCGCCTTCAGAAATTTGTTCAGGGCCAAGGCCTTTGTTCTTCCAGCTGTCGATGTGGCCAGCGAGCATTCGGGCAGGCCAGCGCTTGTCGTCGATGCCTTCGGCGCGGATGAGCTGTTTGAGCAAGCGGATTTGATCATCAGTGTCCAGAATGGTGAAATCGGATTTAAGGCCAACCAGTTCCGCATGGCTGCGCAGGATTTTTACGCCGATGGAGTGGAAAGTGCCAAGCCACGGCATGCCCTCAACCGCATCGCCCATATAACGGCCAATGCGTTCTTTCATTTCCTTGGCGGCCTTGTTGGTGAATGTCACCGCAAGAATTTGGCTTGGATAAGCGCGGCCTGTTTTGATGATGTGTGCGATGCGTGTGGTCAAAACGCGGGTCTTGCCAGTGCCTGCACCTGCGAGGACCAAAAGAGGGCCATCGAGCGTTGCGACGGCATCAGCCTGTTCTGCGTTCAACCCTTCAAAATAATCAGGCGCATTTCGACCAGTTCGTGCAGCAGCTGCACGCGCAGCAATGCCGCCACCGCTGGGTGCAGGTGGTGCTGGTTCGTCAGGAATGGAATCAAAAGGGTTCGACATTTGTTCTATTTAATGCTTTTCGCAGTAAATTACAGTATCTCTTCATCAAGATTAGCAATTTTTCCCTGATATTTAGCAGTTTACTTTACATTGTTACGTCTGTTGAAAAATTATTATTATCTGCTAACATTTTTGAGTGAGATTTTTGAACTAGGGGAAAATATCATGAAAACTTTAAAAATTGGCCTTACTGCAATTTCAATAGCACTATTTTCAATTACTGCTGTACAGGCAGGTAGCGGCACATTTAAACATAGTAACGGCTCCAAAGTTAAGCTCAAATGCAATGGCGGTGGTTGTTTTGAGACCTTTACCGATGCTGCCGGGAATAAAGGCAAGCGCACTAAAGTTGGACCTGGTGGGAGACAGAATTATGTCAAACACAAAGGCAAGTGGAATTCCAAAGGCTATAAATAAGCAGCTTTATACATAACCATTCATAAAAAGCCGGCCTTGTGCCGGTTTTTTTATTTTTTTGCCAAGGATTTGCCTTTGTCATACGTCTTATGGGTAGAACTGCAAAAAAGAGATCTGATTTTTGGATGTAACGACAACAGATAATGACCTGGCGCTGCTGGCGGCCAAGGGGGACGGGGGTGCTTTTCGGGCTTTG
>CALFBU010000044.1 GCA_937951455.1 uncultured Rhizobiaceae group bacterium | reverse complement strand
GTTGCACCAATAATGCCAGAGGCAGCTGCAATGATGACGCTGGTCGCCAGAACAGCAAGCGCCATGGAGTGACCCTTGTTTTTTGACAACCCTGAAATCGAGAAAAGCATTCTCTCAGCCAGACGAGAATGCTCCAGAAGCTTCCCCAGCAATACAAATAGCGGAATGGCGTATAAAACCTGATTGCGCATAATCCCAAAAATGCGTTCCGGAATGGCATAGAAAAGCGCACCATCAAAGACGTCCAGCGTCATGCCCAAAAGCCCTACAGACATGGGCACCAGCATTAAAACGATGAGAATTCGAACGCCTATCAGAATACCGCCAATAACGCCTGTAAACATCAAAATCAAGAGGACTGCCTCAATGCTCATGTGTTGGCATCATCATTTTTAAAACAAAGAAAAATGGCAATAATCAAAAATATGATCGGCAAGATTGTTTTTATAAAAAACAATCCACCCAAACCGTTTGCCTCTCTGGAGCCTTCAAAAATTGACCATGAAAACTGAATGGCAGGCAGTGACAGATAAGCAATCGCCACAAATGGCAAAGCGTATAAAAATCTAAAGAACGGTTTTTCTAAATTTGAGCGCCACTTCGAAAACATGTTTACACGCACATGGCTATCTTTAAGAAAACCAACAAACACGCTCACGATTATCAAAACTGCAAATGTATAATTGATAAAATCATCAAGCTTTACCGAGCCTGCTGAAAAACCATATCGGGCAATACTGCCAAATAGCACCGCACACACAAAGCAAATCAAAAGGCTTATGGAGGCCAGAACAATGAACCGAGTAAAACTCTTTTTGAGCAACAAAGGCATGAATAAAATCGTCACCTAAAAACCAAACATAATGCTTGATAGCATTAGTTGTTCAATTGATACAATTCAGCGGACTGATTTATGCGTTGCCAACCAGCTTGGGGACGAATTCCTGATCTTCGGTGTTCATGCGCCCGAAAGGTTGTTCAAAAATCATACGACGCTCGGTGAAGCTTGATTCAAAAATCGGATAACGCCGTAAAAGCTTACTACGAAAGCTGCTTACATTTGTCTTCAATAAACAAATCGGAGCATTAAGTGTTGGATATGGTCTTGGTTCGCATAAAATCTCTGCATTAAAAACACGACGATAAAAGGCAGCATGCTCTTTTCTGACGGTAGCAAGGCAATAATCAGCCTCGTAATAATCATAAACCATACAGGCAACGCGAAGTGTTAGAAATGGAATCTCTGGATGTTTTTCTGCTATGGATGCATTAGCTACAAAACGGGTAGGATCAACAACAGTCTGCCCATTCTCAATCATCGGGCCAACAATGTCCGGAAAAACATCCAAGGCAGGACCCTTACGATTTTCTGGCGAAATAACATGGCATCTTATCGAGCTTGCCAATTGATTGTCTAGATGGACACCAAAAATCCAGCAGTTATCAAACTCATCATAAGCATCGTTGAACATGCCGGTTGGGTTTTGATTTATAGCACCTTCTTTAAGATATGCTTCGTATCGCAGCCTAAAGATTTGATCTTTGTCTAGTTTTGAATAAGCAACACGATAATCTGCCTGTTGCAGATACCCGAGCAGCTTGGTCGCGAAGTTCGACCCTTTATCATCTACATACATTTTCTTGCCCCAGAAAATATTCTATCAATAGGCCAAGGTTAACAGCTTCTTAACAGTTGTAAAGCTGACAAAATCAAGGATAGTTAATAATGGCACATTAAAATTTCTAATGTGCGCAACGAGACTTAATGTGAATAAACGAGTCGGGTTATATTCTCCCTAGTATTCAATGAAGTCTTATGCACCAGTTCATAAAAATCATCTGCAGACATGGGCTTGAAAAACAGATAGCCCTGATATTCATGCACATCTATACTTTTTCCAAGAACTCTAAATTGCTCTTGCGTTTCGATACCTTCAAGAACGACTTTGAGACCTAGCCGTTTAATCAGATCAACCACACTTTTTAAAAGAATGAGAGAGCGTTCGCTGGCAATACAGTTTTCAACAAATGATTTATCAATTTTAACCTTATCGAATGGCAATGTATGCAAATAACTCAAACTTGAGAACCCGGTGCCAAAATCATCGAGTGAAATGTGAATACCAAGGTTCGAAAGCTGGTTTAAGGTAATCTTGATTTCATCAACACTATTTATCATCGCGCTTTCAGTAACCTCGATATTTAACTTCGATGGCGGCAAACCTGTTTCATCCAACAGCTTTTTTACAGTTTTATAAATGTCGGTTTTTTGAAATTGAATGGAGGAGACATTTACCGCCACACGCATATGATCAGGCCATTTTAAGCATTCCAGCATGGCTTTGCGCAAAACTTGCTCGCCAAGGGGAACAATCAACCCCATCTCCTCAGCCATTTCAATAAAAACTGCGGGTGAGATATTCCCAAGAACTGGATGATTCCATCGCGCAAGTGCTTCGCACCCAACTACAGTGCACTTCTTAATATCAAAGAACGGCTGATAAAACAGTTCAATTTCATTATTTCTAACCGCTTTTCGAAGGTCAGTCTCAAGTTCTCTTCTCTTTGTTAACGCCTCACCTAAATCAGCAGTATAAAACGTAGAAGTTGAACGTCCTTTAGCCTTGGATTCATAAAGCGCTACATCGGCATGCTGCAACATAGTATTAGCATCAATTTCTTGGATTGGCGAAATCGCTATACCAATGCTGGCGCTAATATCTATGTGATTACTTTTTATAATAAGCGGCCTTTTCAAATCCTTAAGAATACGATCTGCAAATTTCGTAGAGTCTACAGGGGCTCCCAGACCAGGACAAAACATTACAAACTCATCGCCACCAAAACGGCAAAGTATAGCATCCTCAGACATTAAAAGCTTCAGTCGAGAGCCCACGATCTTAAGCAGCTCATCTCCTATGACATGTCCAAGCGTATCATTAATTTCCTTGAACTTATCAAGATCAATAAAATACATTGAACATGATAATTTTCCCCGATTATTTTTAAGGTAGCTCTCTACAGTTTCAATAAAATAACGCCGATTATACAACCCCGTTAAAGAATCAAAATTTGCCAAGTCTACAATAACTTTTTCAGAGGCTTTACGTTCAGAAATATCGGATAGGACGATGACGCCACCATCAATCGTGGAGTTGTATTCAGCCTCAATGATCACACCTGAATTTAAAGTGAATATACTTTTTTCAGATTCATTCTCATCCAGACAATACTCAATATAGCCGGCAAGATTGGAAAGTTTGTAGTCATTGACCTCAACGTTTTGGAGTATCGAAATATTACATCCTACAATTTCCCAGTCTCTCATACCTGCAAGTGCCATAAAGCGATCGTTAGCAACAATGATTGTTCCATTTTTATCAATCATCGCAATGCCATGCGTTATATTTTCTAACGCCACATCAAAACGATTTGCTATGGTCCGATTGTTGATTGAATTAATTTCCGCCCTGAAAAGCATTCCACGTAATCTTGAGGACATTATTTGAATGGCAAACAGAAATGGGAGTAGAAAGAGAGTAAGAACGATCCCATAAAGGTTATCGAAAAAGATCGCACTTCCAATAAGCATGAAAATCGATGCGATAACTTGTGATGCAA
>CALFBU010000043.1 GCA_937951455.1 uncultured Rhizobiaceae group bacterium | reverse complement strand
GGAGACAAATGACCGTCAAACATCACTGCAACTTTGTCGGAAAGCTCAAAAATTTCATCAAGATCCTGCGATATAATCAGAACGGCAGTGCCAGAACGGGCAAGATCAACAATCGATTGACGGATATGCGCCGCAGCTCCTGCATCCACGCCCCAGCTTGGTTGGTTGATCACAAGGACAGATGGTTGCCTGTCTAACTCTCGCCCAATAATGAACTTTTGTAAATTTCCGCCTGATAAAGATCCGGCCAGCGGGTCGATGTCTGCTTTTCGCACATCCATGACCTCACAAACGCGTTTTGTGGCTTTGTCAACCATCTCACGCCAGATGACGCCAATTCGGCCAAGCTTTTGAAAAGCGACATCATCAGACTTGTGCCGTGCCAAAAGCATGTTGTCACTCAAGTGAAAATCTGCGATTGCGCCGTGCCCCAAACGCTCTTCAGGTACAAATGAAGCGCCAAGTCTACGTCTTTGATTGATGGTAAAATGTCCAACCTTATGATCACGAATTCGAATGGTATCGGGTTTTAATGCAGTAACCTCACCAGAAATAACATCAAAAAGCTCTGATTGACCGTTTCCTGCTATGCCCGCAATGCCTAGCACTTCGCCTGCTGAAATTTTCAAACTGATGTCTGAAAGCGCAACCGCAAAAGGCGTAGCCGCAGGCTGTGACAGATTTTCGACATTCAGTAAAACATTCTCTCCGGTTGAGGATTTCGTTTTCTTGATCGAACTAACATCACTGCCAACCATCATGCGTGCAATGCTGGCTGATGTTTCTTGTTTTGGATCACATGCACCGCTTACTTCACCAAAACGCAATATTGTGGCGCGATCACAAAGGCGTCTCACCTCTTCCAGACGGTGTGAGATAAACAAGATGGAGCGCCCCTCCGATTTCAATATGTCAAGTGTATCGAATAATCGCTCAGCTTCTTGCGGCGTTAAAACAGAGGTTGGCTCATCTAGAATAATCAATTCCGGATTTTGCATAAGGCAGCGAACAATTTCCACTCTTTGGCGCTCCCCCACTGAAAGGTCACCAACAAGTGCATCAGGATTAAGCGGGAGGCCGTATTTATTTGACAGCTCAACTGCTTCCTGGGTGACTTCTTCAAGGCGTTTGTCGGAAGACAAAGATAAAGCAATATTTTCAGATACGTTAAGAGACTCAAACAACGAAAAATGCTGGAATACCATTCCAACACCAAGTTTCCTTGCAAACGATGGCGAGGTGATAATGACGGGATTTCCCTTCCAGAAAATCTCACCTGATGATGGCTGTAGAGAACCATAAAGCATTTTAACGAGCGTGGATTTTCCAGCACCGTTCTCACCCAGCAATGCGTGGATTTCACCCGGTTTGATGTTGAAATCAACATTCTTGTTTGCAGCAAAATCGCCATAATACTTCTTAACATTGCTGACAGACAGCATGTCGTGATTTGAAGCAGGTAAGGATTTTTTTTCTGCAGTTTCCATTATGGCAATAAATACGGAAAACCCTATTAAATCCAGCGATACTAAAGTTTATTCCCAAGGAATAATGTTCTTCACTATTTAAGTTTTCCAACCATTTGAAGAAAAAACCCTACACAAAACAAGTAAATACTCGAGGCTGTAAAAATTGCATCAATGAGCAATGGGTTATCAAGATTGAAATAGACAGCTGATAGTCCTGTTATTCCCCAAGCTGCAAATGCAAAGAGGCTGATTTTTCGCAGCGGTTTCACACGAACTGGGTGAATAAATGTTACTGGAACAAACGTCATGATCGCAGTGAAAATGATGAAAACTAATGAAAACGTAGGAGATGGCGAAACGACGAAGAGTGCAAAAACCACCATATTCCAGCACACAGGAAAGCCTTTAAAACCATAGTCTTCTGTCTTCATGCGCGTGTCGGCATAATAGATTGCACTGGTAATGACGATTACTGCCGCAGCAGTAAACGACGTGAATTTACTCAACAGTTCCTCTTTTTGACCAAGCGCATCGGTATGATCCAAAAGACCACTCTGGTAGAGAATGAAAGCGGGGATCATGACAAATGTTGCATAATCGATAACATTGTCCAGCGTATCACCAGACCAGTGCGGCCACCATTTTTTTACTTCCAGTTTTCTAGCAAGTGGTCCATCAACACCGTCAACAATCAAAGCCATGCCTAGCCAAAAGAAAGCCTTGGGAAAATCATTTTCTGCAGCGGCTACAATTGACAGAAATGCCAAAAAAGCACCAGATGCTGTCAAAATATGGATTGAGAATGCCCATAGTGCTGATCTTGATAGTCCAAACATGACAACTCCGCCGATGAAAATAATTTTTATTAGCACCCATGCGCTACTCTGTCATCTTTGAAATACAGGCAATGTTACCAATATTAAGCCTCAATGTAGAACGAAATTGAATAAAACCATGTCAAATAAAGAAATAACATCGGATATATGCGTCATTGGCGCAGGGCTGGTCGGTAAAACAGCCGCCCTGAAACTTGCTCAAAACGGATCAACAGTAACGTTATGCGCGCCGAAAACTATATCACCTGACACAAGAACGACTGCACTCTTGATGGAAACGGTGCGTTTTTTTGAGGAGTTGAGGTTGTGGGGAAAAATATCGCAAAAGGCTTTTCCATTAAAAATTATGCGCATTGTGGATGGGTCAAACCGCCTCATTAGAACGCAACAGACAGACTTCAGGTCCAGCGAAATTGATTTGGAAGCCTTT
>CALFBU010000042.1 GCA_937951455.1 uncultured Rhizobiaceae group bacterium | reverse complement strand
GAGCCAATGTCTACAGGCCTAAAAGCGATTGATGCGCTTATTCCTGTTGGCCGTGGCCAGCGTGAACTTGTGATTGGTGACCGCCAAACAGGTAAAACAGCGATTATTCTGGATACATTCCTGAACCAGAAGCCGGCGCATGATGCAGGCAAAGAGGATGATAAGCTTTACTGTGTTTATGTGGCCGTTGGTCAAAAACGCTCAACAGTAGCGCAGTTTGTGAAAATTCTGGAAGAGCGCGGCGCGATGGAATATTCCATTGTTGTTGCTGCGACCGCTTCTGATCCAGCTCCAATGCAGTTCTTGGCACCGTTTGCTGCTACTGCGATGGGTGAATACTTCCGCGATAACGGCATGCACGCCTTGATCGGTTATGATGACCTTTCAAAACAGGCTGTATCTTATCGTCAGATGTCACTTCTACTTCGTCGTCCTCCGGGTCGTGAAGCTTATCCTGGTGACGTTTTTTATCTACACTCACGTCTGCTTGAGCGTTCAGCCAAATTGAACGAAGACAATGGTCTTGGTTCGCTAACAGCGCTGCCAGTGATTGAAACACAAGGTAATGACGTGTCAGCGTTTATTCCGACAAACGTGATTTCGATTACAGATGGTCAGATCTTCCTTGAAACAGACTTGTTCTTCCAGGGTATTCGTCCTGCGGTGAACGTTGGTCTATCCGTTTCTCGTGTGGGTTCTGCAGCTCAGGTTAAAGCGATGAAGCAGGTTGCGGGTTCCATTAAAGGTGAACTTGCCCAGTACCGCGAAATGGCTGCCTTTGCGCAGTTTGGTTCAGACCTTGATGCTTCAACACAGCGCCTGCTTAACCGTGGCGCTCGTTTGACAGAGCTTTTGAAACAGCCTCAGTTCTCTCCGCTTAAAACCGAAGAGCAAGTTGCAGTGATTTACGCTGGTGTAAATGGCTACCTTGATGAACTAGATGTTCGCCAGGTTGGTCCATTTGAGCAAGGTCTTCTTGCTAACCTTCGCGCCGAGCATAAAGGTTTGCTTGATGCGATTGGCGAAAAGAAAGCGCTTGATGATGATCTTACAGCACAGTTGAAAGCAGCGCTTGATGCGTATGCCAAGACTTTTGCTTAAAGATTACAGAGCTTAGAACGGAACACTTGACGGAAAGCAAATATGGCTAGTCTCAAGGAACTCAGAAATCGTATCGCATCGGTGAAAGCGACTCAGAAAATCACCAAGGCGATGCAAATGGTGGCTGCAGCCAAATTGCGTAAAGCGCAAATGGCTGCGGAAGCTGCTCGTCCATATTCAGAACGTATGGCCAAGGTTATGGCTAATATTTCTGCTGGGATGGAAGGCAGTGAAAACGCTCCAAAACTTATGGCTGGCACGGGTAGTGACCAGACACATCTGCTCGTTGTTGCAACAGCAGAGCGTGGTCTTTGTGGCGGTTTTAACTCATCCATTGCAAGGCTCGCTCGTGAAAAAGCGCGCGCGCTGATGGCTGAAGGCAAAACTGTTAAAATGCTTTGCGTTGGCAAAAAGGGCTATGACGCCCTGAAAATGGAATTCAGCGATATCCTCTTGGATGTTGTGACATTCCGTGAAGTTAAAAATGTTGGTTTTGCGCAAGCTGCGCAAGTGTCAGAGCAAATTTTGGCGATGTTTGACGATGGCGACTATGATGTCTGTACTTTGTTCTATTCAGAGTTTCAGTCTGTTATCAGCCAAATTCCAACAGCTCAGCAGTTAATTCCCGCCAATGTTTCATCAGAAGAATCTGCTGATGAAGGCGATGTTGACGATGTGCATTACGAATATGAGCCTGGTGAAGAAGAAATTCTTGAAGATCTTCTGCCCCGCAATATCTCGGTTCAGGTTTTCCGCGCAATTCTGGAAAACGCTGCATCCGAACAGGGTGCTCGCATGTCTGCGATGGATAATGCGACACGCAATGCTGGTGAGATGATCGACAAACTGACTTTGAGCTTCAACCGTCAACGTCAGGCACAAATTACAAAAGAACTTATTGAAATTATTTCGGGCGCAGAAGCGCTTTAAAGCTGGAGAGTAAAAGATGGCAAAAGCAGCAGCTACAGCAGCAAAAAAGGCACCGGCCAAAAAAGCCGCGCCTAAAGCAGCAGCAAAGAAGGCGCCTGCAAAGCGTGCGCCTGCTAAAAAAGCAGCATCATCTGGTGCAATGGGTAAAATCGTACAGGTTATTGGTGCGGTTGTTGACGTTCAGTTCGAAGGTGAATTGCCGCCAATTCTGAACGCTCTTGAAACGGACAACAACGGCAACCGTCTGGTTCTTGAAGTTGCGCAGCACCTTGGTGAGAATACAGTACGTACGATTGCGATGGACTCCTCTGAAGGTCTTGTTCGTGGTCAGCCAGTGTCAGACACAGGTGAGCCGATCATGGTTCCAGTGGGTGAAGAAATGCTAGGCCGCATCATTAACGTGATTGGTGAGCCAGTGGATGAAGTTGGCCCAATCAAGGCTAAAACAAAACGTGCAATTCACGCACCTGCGCCAGATTACATCGACCAGTCAACAGATGCTGAAATTCTTGTAACAGGCATCAAGGTTGTGGACCTTCTAGCGCCTTACGCGAAGGGTGGTAAAATTGGTCTCTTCGGCGGTGCGGGTGTTGGTAAAACAGTTTTGATCATGGAATTGATCAACAACATCGCGAAAGCACACGGTGGTTACTCTGTATTTGCCGGTGTTGGTGAGCGTACACGTGAAGGTAATGACCTTTACTACGAAATGATTGAATCTGGCGTGAACGTTAATCCAAACGAACACGGTGGTAACACAGAAGGCTCTAAAGCTGCACTTGTATACGGTCAGATGAACGAGCCTCCAGGTGCGCGTGCTCGTGTTGCACTTTCCGGTCTAACAATTGCGGAAGACTTCCGTGACAAGGGTCAGGACGTTCTATTCTTCGTGGATAACATCTTCCGCTTTACACAGGCTGGTTCAGAGGTGTCTGCGCTTCTTGGTCGTATTCCTTCCGCGGTGGGTTATCAGCCTACACTTGCTACCGATATGGGTGCGATGCAGGAACGTATTACAACGACAACCAAGGGTTCTATTACCTCTGTGCAAGCGATTTACGTGCCTGCCGATGACTTGACTGACCCGGCGCCTGCGACATCATTTGCGCACTTGGACGCGACGACAACGCTTAACCGTTCAATCGCTGAAAAAGGTATTTATCCTGCGGTGGATCCACTGGATTCAACATCACGCATGATGGACCCACAAATTGTGGGTGAAGAGCACTATCAGGTTGCTCGTGATGTACAGGAAGTTCTTCAGCGTTATAAAGCGCTTCAGGATATTATTGCTATTCTCGGCATGGACGAATTGTCAGAAGAAGATAAATTGACTGTAGCACGTGCCCGTAAGGTTGAGCGCTTCTTGTCACAGCCGTTCTTCGTGGCTGAGGTCTTCACAGGCTCACCGGGTAAACTGGTATCTCTGGAGGATACAATTGCAGGCTTTAAAGGTCTTGTGGCTGGTGAATACGATCACCTTCCAGAAGGTGCTTTCTACATGGTTGGTTCTATGGATGAAGCAATCGAAAAAGCACAAAAAATGGCTGCAGAAGCTGCCTAATTAAATTATTACCCTGCGGTGCAAACTGCAGGGTATTTATTGTCTAGGTGCTGACTGGGAATGTCCCAAGAAGCGATAGGAGGCTCCGCCTCTACAGGGAAAGAAAAATGGCTGAAGCATTTTCATTCGAAGTTGTATCACCCGAAGCATTGATTTTGGGTGGCGAAGCGATTGCAGTAGATGTACCAGGCGCTGAAGGTTACTTCACTGCCATGGCCAATCATGCGCCATTTATGACAACTGTAAAACCTGGTGTTGTAAATGTTAAAATGGCTGATGGTGCTGTTGAGCGTATCTTCGTGCGTGGCGGTTTCGCTGACGTTTCTCCAACGGGTCTTACCTTGCTTGCAGAACATGCAACCATGGTCAAGGATCTGAATGTAGAAGAGTTAGATGAGCACATTCAAAAAATGAGAGATGATTTGGCTGAGCTTGAAGGCGACAAAAAAGTAAGAGCTGAGCGAATCTTGACACAACTAAGCGAAGGTCGCGCTGAAGTCATGATTGAAATGAATTAAAACTTAAAAAAATTATATTTTTATCAAAGCCCAAATTTATGCGATTTGGGCTTTTTTTATGTGTAATTTTGAATGAATTTACATGAATTTTGCAGAAATTGTGCGTTGCACAATATATTATGATAAAAGTTATGAGTGTTGCATTTTTTGCATCGCTCTGGCTGATTCTAAGCAGCAGACAGCAACACATCAATCGAGTATCTATAATACAGCTTCTGCTAGTCGGTGAAAACAAAAACAGTTTTCATACAACGTATCTCCTCCAAGTAACGCAAGCTGGCGAGCAGAAGCTGAATTCCTCCAGAATAAAAAAAGCAGCCAAGTGTCGGCTGCTTTTTTTGTTATTTAGATGTCATATTATAAAGTTAGTTTTTGTTTAGTTAATCACTAAACATTGGAAATTATGATGACTGATAACCAACACCATGACTTGTCTTTTGACGATTTTGACGAGAATGTTAATCCTCGTCCACAGTATGCCCAGTTTGACGACGTCGTTGAAAAAGCAATTTCAAGACGAGGATTTTTATCCGGAATGCTCACGGTAGGCGCTGTCGGGTTTATTACCGGTATTGCCACAAAAGGTGTTTCAATCGCCAAAGCTGCTGACCGTTTTGGGTTCACGGCTATACCAGCTAACACGTCAGACAGAATTACCTTGCCAGACGGCTATAAATGGGAAGTGATGGCTAAATGGGGTGATCCGTTGTTC
>CALFBU010000041.1 GCA_937951455.1 uncultured Rhizobiaceae group bacterium | reverse complement strand
TCCTGATATGATGATGGCCGCCCGCGCAAAACTCTTTGCCTCGGAAGCAGCAATTGAAACTGTCAACGACGCGCTGCAAATGTTCGGCGCAAGAGGCTACGGCGACCAGGAACCGCTAGAACGCATGTACCGCGATGTGCGCATGTTCACCATAGGAGGCGGCACAGCGCAGATTTTACGTACGCAAGTTGCGGGGAAACTACTGGATATGAAAGTGCCGCAGACGCGGGATGGGTATGGGGCTGGTGATGAGGAGGGATTTAAAAAACAAGCTTAGAAGTGAGTTAAAGTAATCACTTGAGCATTTAAACTTGGTGCTTGATAGCCGTTTTTAAGTGACGATAAATATTTTATACAGTGAGTGATTTCAACACCTCTATACTGTTAGTATCAGCTGGAAAAAATAGCTCTATCTTTAAGTCCTCCAAAGTTTCATCAGTGACGGTGCTGAATTGAGCAATTGTGCCGAATAGTGTTAGCTGCTGGTCACCTAACTTATATATTGTAGGAACGGAAGGGCGAGGCAAAAATTCAGAATATCCCTTTGAATGTCGCATTAAATGTTCTGCAGCAGCTTCCAGTTCAGGTACGCCACCAGCGCTCGCGCTTTCTGCGCGAAGTCGTAGCATGGTATAGTGAGCGACTTGTGGCCAATTTTCAACGACTTCGGCCATGATAGGATTGGTAACAAGATCGAGAAGACTATTGCCTTCTTTCAATTGCAATGCAGCAAAAAGCTTCGCTGCTGGGTCGTTCATTTTTACGATCCGCCACAAGCGGTCAAGGGCTATTCCTGGATAGGGAGCATGTCGATCTAGTGTCCATGATACCGCTTCAAGAATTGGAGCCATAGCTTCATCGTCAAGCGGTGTTGCAGCATACCGTGGGGCAAAACCTACGGCATTCATCATCTGATTTCGGGCATTAACCGGAATGTCCATGACTTCTGCTAGATGCACTATCATATCTAGACTGGGTTTAGATCGACCTGTCTCCAAAAACGAAATATGTCTTGCACTAACATTGGCTTTAATCGCAAGTTCAAGCTGACTTAGACGTCTGCAATTACGCCATTCTTTCAAAAGATCAGGATAGGATTTCATCTGGCTATTATAAACCATATTCAGCCTGATTTCACTTACTTCTGAGGTAATTGATTTAAATTTCTCTCCATGGGAGTGAAAGGATAAGACGACTTTATTTTGAGGAACTTGTTATGACACAACAACAAAACGCCATGCGTCGTGCTGGTAGTGCTATTTTTATAATTGGTATATTTTTCGCAATCGCTGCGTTACCTGCTCTGCATTCAATTATCAAGGTCTTTCTTCAAATTGCCTATTGGCCATTCCACACAGTTCCAGCAGACCTAATAGTTCCAATTCCGTTGCTGGTTGCAATCAGCGGCGGATTGACCGTTGGGCTAGGTGGAATGCTTTGGTCCCTTGGAACATATGTTGTGCCAATTTCTCCAGTTGCTGCAACAAAGGTTGCACAAATTGCAGCATGGTCATGGTTTTGTACTGACAGTACGGCTTCGATCTTGGTAGGCGCTCCATTTAATGTTGTATTAAACCTTTCATTTCTAACATTAATGCTACTTTCAAGTCGAACGAGGTTAGAAGTTGAAGCTGCATAAATCTAACTAATAACCTATTTAACTTACGTCGTAATATGTACAAAATTCTCAGGAATATTAAATCGTAAAGTCCACTTTGCTGCTGTTATTATCCTAATCATTCAATATCGCAGCACCAGCTTTTTTTCACCCTAGCGAATCTTCCCCAAAGGATGATGCTCCTCAACCAATTGCTTCAACCTTTCATCCAGTACATGCGTATATATCTGCGTTGTTGAGATATCCGCGTGTCCCAGAAGTTGTTGCACGCTTCGCAGGTCTGCTCCGTTTTGTAATAAGTGGCTTGCGAAGGCGTGGCGCATGACGTGGGGGGAAATTTTGGCGGCGTCCAGTCCTGCACGTAGGGCCAGTTCCTTCAAGTCCCTTGCGAAGACCTGTCTTGCATAATGGCCTGTCGCTGAATTTGCGGGGAAGAGAAATTTGCTTGCTTCGCCCTTAAAGCCGGCTTTCATGTGAGACATGTAAAGCGTGATGGCTTGTTTGCATTTGTCAGATAGGGGAACGATGCGTTCCTTGTTGCCCTTGCCGACGATGGTGAGAAATCTGCCGGAAGCATTGGCGGCGGTTTTGGGCAGGCTGACCAATTCGCTCACGCGCAAGCCTGAGGCGTAAAGCATTTCGATTAAAACGTAGAGCCTAGCGGCGCGTAGTTTTTTGGCGGGTGAGCCTTTTGTGTCATGGGCTTCCTGTTGCGCCAGGCCAATCAGTTGATCGACTTCCTCGATGCTCATGATTTTGGGCAGAGGGCGGCCAAGCTTAGGGCTGTTGACGGTGCTGCACGGGTCGTCTTTTCGGATGCCTTCTGCAAAAAGGAATTTGTGAAACTGTCTTATGCTGGACAAGTGCATGGCTTGCGTTGAAGCGGACAGGCCTAGGCTGGTCAAATGGCGCAGGTAGTTTTCCACGTGAGGCGTACCTGCTTTACTGGGAAGCGTATTTTCATCCAGAAGATAGCTTGAATATCGTTCAAGCGTATTGGCATAATTTGTCAACGTATTTTTTGCAGCGCCACGCTCGGCACTCATCATTTCCAGAAACGATTCTACAAGGTGGAATTCTTTCAAGAGAAATCCTTATTGCCGGTTATTGCTTACTGTTGCTGCGGGTTCAGTTTCTTTGCTGGAATTTTAACGCTCATTTCGCGTTCGTTAGGCTCGACGAAAACAGTAAGCGCAAACATGCTGCCGTAGACAATGCCTGCGATAATTCCAACGAATACCAGAAATCTAAATAAACTTGGCATGCTTCCCCACTGCCATTTTTCAAATCTGTTCCCTTTATGTAAAACCGTAAGGCAAATGGCAAGCTATACTTGATGGTTAGACTTGACCTTGCGCCGCATTTGGTATCGAAAGAGCAAAACAAAATCATTTTTGGCACTATGGCAAACCGCAGACAATCTCGTTCTAATAGAATTTTATCAAAGCTTAATGGCAGAAGCATTGTGTTTCTTGGCATGATGGGCTGTGGCAAATCTGCGATTGGCAAGATGGTCGCGCGCAGACTGGAGCTTGAATTTGTGGATGCCGATAGTGAAATTGAACTCGCAGCCGGTCGCTCCGTTGCTGATATTTTTGCGGATTATGGCGAAGAGGAGTTCAGGCGTCTTGAAGAAAAAGTTATACATCGGGTTCTGGAAGATGGGCCTGTGTTGTTAGCGCTGGGCGGTGGTGCGTTCATGGCTGAGGGAACGCGCGATATTATTTCAAAATACGGATTATCGGTGTGGCTAAAGGCTGATCTGGATTTGCTGCTTGAGCGTGTCGGACGAAAACCCAATAAAAGGCCGTTGCTGAAAACGGGAAATCCGAGAGAGATTTTGCAGCACCTGTTGGAAGTTCGTAATCCTGTTTATGCCAAGGCTGAGTTACACATTCAGTCTCAAGGCGGGACGAAATCTGATATGCGTGACATTGTTATGGACGCGCTGGATGAATATTTGAAGGCTTCGGAATGAGTGACGATTTGGTAAATGTGGAACTTGGTGATCGGTCTTATGATATCAGGATCGGCAGCGGTGTTCTGTCCTCTTTGGGCGATGCTGTGCGCTCGGTTTCGACTGATGCGCGTTGTGTGATTATTACTGACACTAATGTAAATGCAGCTCATGGCGATCAATTGCGCGCTCAGCTTGATGCGCATCACATTGAACATTTCACGCTTGAGGTTGCTCCAGGTGAGAAATCAAAATCATGGGCAACGTTTCAGGAAGTGGTTGATGGTGTTTTGGCCACACGATTAGAGCGCAATGATCTTGTGATTGCCTTTGGCGGGGGTGTTGTGGGTGATCTGGCAGGCTTTGCAGCGTCTGTTGTGCGTCGTGGTATGAAGTTTATTCAGGTTCCAACCTCGCTACTGGCGCAGGTCGATTCTTCCGTTGGCGGCAAGACGGGTATTAATTCATCGCATGGCAAAAATCTGGTTGGGGCGTTTTATCAACCCGAAGCGGTTTTGATCGATCTAGATGTTTTGAAAACCCTTGAGCCTCGTGAGTTTCGTGCCGGTTATGCCGAAGTGGCCAAATATGGCCTGATTAAATATCCCGATTTCTTTTCGTGGCTTGAGCAAAATCACGGTGATGTATTTTCACATGGTGCCGGGCTTGCGCATGCGATCAAGACATCTTGTCAGGCAAAAGCGGAAATCGTTGCGGCAGATGAAACAGAAGCTGGTCAGCGTGCCTTGCTAAATCTGGGGCATACGTTTGGACACGCGCTTGAAGGTTATACCGGCTATGATGGATCAAGGCTTGTCCACGGTGAAGGCGTTGCCATAGGTATGGTACTCGCGCATCGTTTTTCCAATCGATTAAACCATTGCTCGATGGATGATGTGAGTCGCGTGGAAGCGCATTTGAAAGCTGTGGGCTTGCCGACCGAGATTTCTGAAATACCGGGCGAGCTTCCAAGCACGGAAACCTTGATGAGCTTTATTGCGCAAGATAAAAAGGTTAAACGCGGTGCACTGACGTTTATCCTTACAAAAGGTGTCGGAAAGTCCTATATTGCTGATGACATACCTCCATC
>CALFBU010000040.1 GCA_937951455.1 uncultured Rhizobiaceae group bacterium | reverse complement strand
CGCATTATACTATCAAGCTGATTGTCAAAATTGGCCAGTGGTAGAAATATACCCAAGGCAATCAACGTACCCGGGACAGCATATCCAAGAGAGGCAATGCGAACAGCGTTTCTCAAGATAGGCAAATTTGTTACGCGTAATGAATAGGTTAAAAACAACGCAATAATGACTGCGATGAAAGCTGCAATCAGACCTAAAGAAATGCTTGCAAAAAATACTTCCAGCAATTCAGGGGAATATACTTCATCAAGATTAGCCAATGCGTATTTACCTAAGACATAAACGGGAACTCCAAATCCCAGCACGACAGGCATTAAACACGCGATGGTCGCTAGATATTGTCTCGAACCGGAGAGCTTCTTTCTGATGATCTTAGGCTTGGCGCTACTGGCTTTTGTATCGTGAAAACGCCTTTCACCCCTGCTCCAGCCCTCAATCTTGATCAGGAAAATAACGATGACTAGCAAAAACAGCGCGATTTGTGCCGCACCAGCCAAATCATTCTGATTTAACCAGACAGAAAAAATTGAAAATGTAAGCGTTTGCGTACCCATGTGCTCGACTGCACCAATGTCATTGAGTGTTTCCATCAAGGCCAATGTCACGCCTAAAATGATGGCAGGTCTCACAAGGGGCAGGATAACCTTATAAAAAAGCTTCCACCCTGAAGTACCCAAGACACGGGCACTGTCGAGTATATTACTTCCTTGAAATTGAAACATGGTTCGCACGGATAAATATACATATGGAAACAGTACCAGCCCCATTACAACTACAGTTCCGCCAATGGATCTGAAATCCGGGAACCAATATTCTCTCGGTGTCTTGTAGCCGCCGATTGAACGAACAAGCGTTTGTATCTCCCCCGTATATGAGAAAAACTCAACGAAGGCATAGGCGGAAATATATGCGGGCACAGCCAAAGGTAACATGAGCATCCATTGCAAATAGCCTCGAAATGGAAACTCATAGAAAGCAACAAGCCATGCAGAAACCGTGCCGATAACCGCGGTCAGCAAACCTACACCTAGTAGCAGTAAAAACGTTGTCTTTGTTGCTGTTGGCATCACGGTGGTTGCAATGTGATAAAAACTTTCAAAGTTACCGCCAAGCGCTATGATCACAAGTGCAACAACCGGCAAGCAAAGACACAACGACAAAAACCCGGCAACAATAGCAAGCTTGCTATTGTTGCGGGTTCTAATCTTTTTGGATTGATTGGGTAAGCTTAATTCACTCAACTCTGTGGGCCGTTATCATATCCTACCTTGTCCACCAGTTTCGAAGCCGCTTTACGGAGTTTGGCAATTGCATCAAGACCCAATGTGTCAGGCTTGATTTCACCAAAACCAGCAACGGTTTCAGACGGCTTTGCGCCTAGTTTCACAGGGTATTCAAATACTTTCTCTGCATAAATTTCCTGAGCCTTACCACTTGCAAGAAATTCCATCAACTTGATTGCGTTATCTTTATTGGGAGCGTGTTTGGCAAGCGCCATTCCTGAAACGTTTACATGCGTTCCACGATCATTGGTATTTGGAAAAATAACCTTAATCGAGTTTGCCCATTCTTTTTGCTCGGGGTCTTTTGTATTGTTCTGCATCAAGCCAACATAGTATGTGTTGCCGATCCCGATATCACATTCACCCGCAAAAATCGCTTTTGCCTGAGCACGATCATTGCCATCTGGTTTTCTTGCCAGGTTATTTTTAACATCGCCCAGCCATTTTTCCGTAAATTCTTCGCCTTTGTTGGCAATCATGGAAGCAAACAAAGCAACGTTATAAGCATGCTGTCCGGAGCGGGTACAAATACGGCCCTTCCATTCAGGGTTTGCAAGGTCTTCATACGTTATATCATTTTGCGCAACGCGTTCCTTGGATGCAAAAACCACACGACCGCGAATGGTTAATCCAAACCAACTTCCATCAGCGCTGCGGAAATTTTCAGGAATGTTCGTGTTGATTTCTTCATTGGTAATGTTTTGTGTCAAACCCTTGTTTGAAATTTCTGATAGTCGGCCGATGTCTACCGTCAAGATTACATCAGCGGGTGAATTACGACCTTCAGCTTTAAGTTTTTCAACCATGCCCTTCTTCAAAAACTGAACTTCAGTTTCAATGCCTGTCTGTTTGGTAAACTCTTCCAACAAAGGCTGAATTAGATCAGGCTGTCTGTATGAATAAATATTGACAGTGTCAGCAAATGCAGTTGCAGATAAAGTGGAAAGTGCAGTTGCACTAAATAACAGTTTTAAGATCGTTTTCATTGAGCTCACCCTTTGTCGGCTTAACATGACTAATTTTGTCATGTTTCACCCAGATGCGAGTCATTGTCAACAATAAACTTGACAAAAAAGGTTTACTTTGTTTGGAATTGTTCTAATGTAGAGTTGTGAAAACAAGAATGGAGCAATTATGCGCCTTACAAAACAAACAAATTATGCAATTCGCATATTGATGTATTGCGCTGCAAACGACGGAAAATTAAGCCAAATTCCCGAGATTGCTACAGCGTATAATCTCTCGGAAGCGTTTTTGTTTAAAATATTAAAGCCAATTGTGAAGCATGGTTTTGCAGAATCAATTCGTGGCCGCAATGGCGGGATACGTCTTGCCAAGCCTGCTTCTGACATAAGATTATCTGATGTCGTTCGGATAACAGAAGATAATTTTGCCATGGCTGATTGTTTTGAATCAGATGGTACGGATTGTCCGTTGATAGACCACTGCGGACTGAATTCAGCTTTAAGAGAAGCTTTGAACGCCTTCTTTGCAGTTTTGGATAAATACACAATCCAGGACATTGCCAGTAGCAATTCACGCATAGATGAACTGCTTGGGCTTCATTTGCTTGAAGGATATGAAGGCCCTGGCATGAAGGCGGTGCAATAGCGCTATGATTTAACCGTCATTCTTTGCGGTGTCTTACACAAACATTCGCACCCATTTTCTGTAATCAAAATTGGCTCGGTTAATTCCAGACCACCATCATCAAGCCAAAGTGCAGGCATGAAATGAAATGTCATGCCTGGTTTCAAAACAGATTGATCCCCTCGCCTGAATGACATCGTTCGCTCTCCCCAGTCTGGCGGATAGGAAATTCCGATGGCGTAGCCGCAACGGCTGTCTTTTTCAAAGCCAAGTTGATTGAGCCTTTGATTAAATGCATTGGCAATGTCTTCGCACTTTTTGCCCGGCTTTGCCATTTCCAACCCTGCATTCACTGCCTCAAGGACCGCCTTTTCCGCATCGATGTATTTTTGCGGTGGCTTTCCGAGATATAAAGTTCTGGACTGTGGGCATTGATATCGTTTGTGCGCGCCAGCGATTTCAAAAAATGTGCACTCTCCTTGTTTGAGTGGCGTATCATCCCATGTCAGATGAGGTGCGGTCGCATCCATGCCTGAGGGTGCCATGGGCACGATGGCTGGATAATCGCCCCAATGGCCGTCTGCGCCTGAAATCGCTTGATGATAAATGTCTGCGACAAGATCGTTTTTGCGCATACCAGGTTCAGCACGCTCAACGATCATGGCATGCATTTCCTCCACGATACGCGCTGCACGTCGCATGTATGTGATCTCGGTTGCGCTCTTAATCGCCCTTTGCCAATTTACCAGCCCCGTCGCGTCATTAAAGTTTGCGTTGGGCAGATTTTTTAGAAGTGATTGGTATGCTGCAGCAGAAAAATAATAATTATCCATCTCAATACCAATATGAGCGGTCTCCATTCCCATATCTTTTATGAGCTTTGAGAGTGTCTCCATGGGATGTTGATCCGGATTTTGGACGTAAACATCGTCGTACCCAAAGATGTTTTCCTCACCCATAAACACGGTCCGTTTTGCACCGAGGGCATCCATGCCCCTTCCCCACCAAATCGGATCGCCTTCCATCGTCAATATGATTGCTTGATGCGTATAAAACGACCAACCATCATAACCGGTGAGCCAACACATGTTTGACGGATCAGAGACGACTAGCAACTCAAGCCCCGCCTCATCCATCGCATGACGTGTCTTTAGAGTTCTATGTTCATATTCTTCTTGAGTGAAATTATTTTTACCCATTCCTGAACCTCAATATTTATAATCGAAGTCTGCTTTGAACTCATACAATGGTCAATAGTCTTACAGAACGAGCCAGTCTTGCGACAAATAAAAAAGCCCACCAGAGGGCGGGCTTTTTAAACATAATAAATTAAGAAAATTATCTGCCGTTAACCGCGTCTTTAAGTGCTTTACCAGCCTTAAACTTAGGAGCCTTAGAAGCTGCAACCTGCACTGTTTCACCAGTACGTGGGTTACGGGCTGTTGTTGCTTTACGGTCAGAAACAGAGAAGTTTCCAAAGCCTAGAATGCGAACTTCGTTGCCTGCGCAAAGTGATTCTTGCACAGAACCCAATACTGCTTCAACGGCATCACCCGCTTGAGCTTTATTCATATCACACTTTTCAGCAACCGCCGCGATTAGTTCGTTCTTGTTCATGATGTTATCCCTTCCATGATTAAATATAAACGACTCAGTAACTTCGGCTATAGTCCAATTTTTAGGGCATTTAGACAACTAAAATCGCTTCAAAACGGCTGAAATCAGGCGTTTATGGGCTGTTTTATGTGTTTTTATCGATATATGGCTTCAATAAAATCAACAATAGGCATTCCAGAACGAAAAAAGGCTCGAATCGCTTCGAGCCCTTCCCTAACGTTACCTAGAAGCCGAATTAGTGCGCTATACCGCTCGTTTGGTCAGCCCGCGGCGCTAGCATTTCACGTCTTGCACGCTCTGCATCTTCCAGCGTCCATTCAATAGCAACTGGCTTCGAGACCAATGCGTGTTCCAACACCTCGTCGATGCGGGAGACGGGTACGATCTCCATTCCGTTTTTGACATTGTCCGGTATGTCAGCAAGATCCTTGGCATTTTCTTCCGGGATGAGCACTTTTGTAATGCCACCACGAAGTGCTGCAAGAAGCTTCTCTTTCAAACCACCGATCGGCAGTACCCGACCTCTAAGGGTAATCTCACCCGTCATGGCAACATTTGCCCTAATCGGAATACCCGTCATAACAGAGACGATAGAAGTTGTCATACCAACACCTGCAGATGGACCATCTTTTGGTGTTGCGCCTTCCGGTACGTGAACGTGAATGTCAACCTGATCAAATGTTGGCGGTTTAATGCCAAAATCAACAGCGCGGGAACGAACATAAGATGCGGCAGCAGAAATTGATTCTTTCATCACATCTTTCAGATTCCCTGTAACAGTCATCTTGCCGCGACCTGGCATCGAGATACCTTCGATGGTTAGCAGTTCACCACCAACCTCTGTCCATGCAAGGCCGGTTACCACGCCCACTTGATCTTCTTTCTCTGCTTCACCGTGACGGAATTTTGGAACGCCAAGATAATCATCAAGGTTCTTTGGTGTTACCTTGATGCTCTTCTTGTTGCCCTTCATAATTTCAGTCACCGCTTTACGCGCAAGCTTTGAAATTTCACGCTCCAGGTTACGAACACCTGCTTCACGAGTGTAGGTTTGAATCACAGCTAGAATTGCCTCATCGCTTACGGAAAACTCTTTGGGTTGCAGCGCATGATCCTTGATGGATTTTGGCAGTAAATGACGCTTTGCAATCTCAAGCTTTTCATCTTCTGTGTAGCCGGCAATACGAATGATTTCCATTCTGTCCATCAAGGGACCTGGAATATTTAGCGTATTGGCAGTGGTTACAAACATCACATTTGATAGATCATAATCAACTTCGAGATAATGATCTGCAAAAGAACTGTTTTGCTCCGGGTCAAGCACCTCAAGCAATGCAGATGACGGATCTCCGCGGAAATCCATACCCATTTTATCAATCTCATCAAGCAAGAATAGCGGATTTGCTTTTTTTGCTTTCTTCATGGACTGAATGATTTTACCAGGCATGGAGCCGATATAGGTACGACGGTGACCACGGATTTCAGATTCGTCACGTACCCCACCAAGTGCCATACGGATGTATTCGCGGCCTGTGGATTTTGCCAATGACTTACCCAAGGATGTTTTACCAACACCTGGAGGACCCACCAGACACAAGATTGGACCTTTAAGTTTCTTTGCACGTGTTTGCACCGCAAGATACTCAATAATGCGCTCCTTGACCTTGTCCAAACCATAATGGTCTGTATCAAGGATTTCTTCTGCCTTTTTCAGATCTGTTTTAATCGCTGAGCGTTTGCCCCACGGAATGCCGAGCAACCAATCAAGATAATTGCGAACCACAGTTGCTTCCGCAGACATAGGGCTCATTTGTTTTAGCTTTTTAAACTCAGCTTGAGCTTTTTCTTTGGCTTCCTTGGAGAATTTGGTTTTATTGATGCGATCTTCCAATTCCTGAAGTTCGTCTTTGCCGTCCTCGCCCTCACCTAATTCCTTCTGAATGGCTTTCATTTGCTCATTCAAATAATATTCACGTTGGGTTTTCTCCATTTGGCGTTTCACGCGGCCACGGATACGTTTTTCGACCTGCAGCACGGAAATTTCACTCTCCATCATGCCAATGACATGCTCCAGACGGTCACGAACGCTGAAAATTCCAAGAATGTCCTGCTTTTCAGAAATTTTAACAGCCAGATGCGAGGCGATTGTATCCGCAAGTTTCGAATATTCATCGATTTGCGTTACTGAGCTGACAACCTCAGGTGATACTTTCTTGTTGAGTTTCACATAATTTTCGAAATCCGTAACAACTGAACGCGCCAAAGCTTCAATTTCAACAGGATCATCATCGCTGTCTTCAATGATATCCGCAACGGCCTCAAAGTATTCTTTGCGAGCTGTGAATTTGCTT
>CALFBU010000039.1 GCA_937951455.1 uncultured Rhizobiaceae group bacterium | reverse complement strand
GCAAATCAGCTCATCGGCAACGGTGGTAATGATGCTTTGTTTGGTGGTGCTGGCAGTGACATGTTGATTGGTGGCGCTGGCGAAGACGATTTGTTTGGCGGCTCAGGCGTAGATACGGCTGATTATTCCAGCTCAAGTGTTGGTGTTGAAATCTTCACTTCTGGTCGTGTTGGTCGTCAAAACGGCAGCGATGGCGCTGGTGACAGATTGTACGACATTGAAAACATTATTGGCTCTGATCATGCGGACCAGATTGTACTCAATGATGCCGTAGCTGTTGATAATAGAGTGGATGCTGGTGATGGCGATGACCGTATTCGTGACCGAGATAATGGTACGAATACTTATAACGGTGAAGGCGGTGAAGACCGTATTTTTGGAGGCGATGGTATCGATACCATTGATGGTGGTGAAGATGCGGACTTGCTGTTTGGTGGTGCTGGTAATGATATTCTAAATGGCGGTATTGGTGACTTCCGTGATGAGATATTTGGTAACGCAGATAATGATGTGATTAATGGCGGCGGCGGCGATGACCGTCTTCGTGGTGAAACCGGCGAAGATACTGTCAACGGCGGTACAGGCAACGATAATATTCGTGGCGGTGTTGCCAATGACACGTTGTTTGGTGATGACGGTGATGATACCATTCTCGGCGATCAGGGAGATGACATCATAGACGGCGGTGCTGGAAACGATCGATTGTTTGGTGGTAATAATTCAGATACGTTCGTCTTTGCAACCGATTATGATTTTGATCGAATTATTGATTTTCAGTTGACGCGCGATAATGTTGATCTAACCGATTTCATGATTGAGGATTATGCTACACTTGAAGGCATGATGGTTCAATCTGGGGGTAATGTCGTCATTGATTTTGGAGATGGAGACATACTGCAAGTTAATGGCGTAACCATTGCAGAACTGGATATAGATAATTTTGTTCTTTTATAAAAACTGGATTTAAACTCAAATAAAAAGGGCTGATTTTAATCAGCCCTTTTTTATACGTTTAAATTATTGTCTAAGGCTCGAGTTCAACATCCCAATATAGAAAGTCCATCCAGCTTTCGTGCAGGTGATTGGGTGGAAATTTTCGTCCGTTTTTGTGTAATTGTTCAACGTGTGGCACGTAAGGTTCTTGCCTTGGAAACATTTGTGCTTCCTTGGGCATTTTGTTTGCTTTGCGCAAATTGCATGGTGAACAAGCCGCACAGACATTTTTCCAGCTGGTGATGCCACCCTTGGAGCGCGGGATGACGTGGTCAAAGGTCAATTCACCCTGGCTTGGGCTTGTTCCGCAATATTGGCATTCGAAACTATCGCGTAGGAAAACATTAAATCTTGTGAAGGCAGGTGTTGTTGAGGGCCTAACGTAGTTTTTAAGACTGACAACACTTGGTAGTGGCATTTGGAATGAGGGGCTTGAGATGGCAAAATCGTATTCTGCGACGATGTTCACTCGATCCAGAAAGACCGCTTTAATGGCGTCCTGCCAAGACCATAAAGATAGTGGATAATAGCTCAGCGGCCTATAATCCGCATTTAAAACCAGCGTTGGATGCGCTTCGGGTTTTACTGCAATTGTCATTTACCCCTCCCAATTACGAATCGACAAGAGAGTACAACTGCACTATGGCAATGTATTATAACAGATGTGTAACGCTTATACTGATTTGAATTGAAAGCGTTTTCTCCCTTTTGGTTTTCTGACCTGTCGTTTAGCTTATAAAGGTTGGCCTTTGCCATTACCTTTCACATGTTCATAGTATGACCAAAAAAGCCTTGTGGCTATACCCCTAAAGGGTGACCATTTCGTCGCAATCTCTCTTAGTTCATTTTCGGATGGACGTTCTTCCATATCATAGGCATGGCGAACCGCTTCCCTTAGCGCCAAATCGCCTGCCGCGAAAATATCTGGATGGCCAGCGCAGAAAAGCAAATAGACTTCTGCTGTCCATGGTCCAATGCCTTTTAGGGCTGTTAATTTTGCGACTGCCTGACTTTCCTCAAGTTGATTGATTTGTTCTAGATCAAGCGTTTCATCAATAATGGCGTTTGCAAGATTGGTGATTGTTGCCTGTTTTGCTCGGGTTAGTCCAATTTGGATCAAGATTTCTTCGGGTATCTCCAAATAGCGTTTTGGCGTGATGGGATGAATGGAATCTATAAAGCGTCTATGGATGGCAGAGGCGGAGGCGGTAGAAACATGCTGGCCGATAATAATGCGCACCAAGCCTGGAAAACCTGATTGCTCTCTTCTTAAGGGTACGGATGGTGTTTGCTTTATGATTTGCAGAAGTGTTTCATCAAGCTGGCCAAGCATCTTGAGTCCATCTGCGATATCTTGTTCAGTCTTTATACTATCCACAAAAGGCTCAATTTTCTTTTTCATATATTCAAGATGCGCATTATTTGTTATCAGCAGTGTTGATTGTTCTCAATGTATTTGGCGCAGGCTTAATGGTTTTCACATACCCCCAAACTCTGGATCAGGCATTTGTCATGCTGGTTCCTTTTTTAACGCTTGTTATTGGTGTGCTGTATTTGGCTTTCCCAAGACGCATTTTACATTTTTGTGGTGTGGAGGCGGTTGATGGCAAGCCGCATGCAATTGGGGAAGGGCGTTCTTCTTATGCAGGCATTCTGATTGCTTGCGGGGCAGGGTGTCTGTTTTTGCAAGAACCTTTGGCTTTGCAGCCTGGCTTAAATCTTATGCTTGCTTTTGCCTGGCTGATTGCGGGCTTTGGTATCATGATACAGGGTCTCGTTGATGATGGCCTGGATTTCCGTGTCTTCGGTCGGATGTTGCTGTCTTTTATATTAGGTAGCGTAGCGCTTCAAACGGCAGAGCTTTTGGCAATCAATCCACAAATGCCAAGATTTGGGGCGGATTGGGTGTTTGCCAGTGTCGCTGTATTAACAGCAGGGTTGGGCCTCATTTCATTGTTCATGCCGAAAATTGCGCTGAAAATATTAAAGCTGAAGCCCCAAGAGACTTTCCCTTATGCCAAAGGTGAGCCAAGAGGTGTGCTTGCAGGATTTTATCTCTCTTTGGGCATGATTTATTTGCTGATACCGCAAGCACAATTGTTTTTGGGCTTTATACTGGCAGGGGCGTGGCTTTTTACGGGAATTGGTAGGTTTGTTTCAATTCTTGCAGACCGAGGTGCTACTTTATACAATTTTGCAGGCGTACTTTTTGAAGCTGGCATTGGATGTTTGCTTCTGGCACTGCTTTTTGGGGTAATTTAGTCAAAACATCTAATCAATTTGTCTTATGCGACAAGAGATTCCAAACTATTTCACAAACCGTTGTTGCGACTCAAAAATTGCTATGCTAGGGGAAGCTCGGAATTGCTGTAAATTCTTTTGCGGCAATCCTTTCTAAATTCGAATTTATAATTTGTTTGAATGAGCTAACCGTTGGTTTTCAACGATTTGGACTTTTTCAAACACGGCAGAAAAAGATATATCAGTGGCAAATTCTGAAATGATGATTTCCGGTGTGACATCTCGATACGCGTCAGCGTTATTCGATTTGGCTAAGGCTGAGAAAAAAATCCCCGCTGTGGAAAAAGATCTTGGACGCTTCGCTGCACTTCTCGAAGGAAGTGATGACTTGAAGCGCCTTGTTGTTTCTCCTGTTTTCTCAGCGGATGATCAGTCAAGCGCAATTGATGCGATTTTGACTAAGGCAAAAATTACAGGTCTGGTTGGCAACTTCATTCGTGTTGTTGCAAGAAACAGACGTTTGTTTGAAATGCAGGACATGCTTCCAGCGTTCCGTAAGCTTGCAGCCGAGCATCGCGGTGAAGTTAACGCAGATGTAACCGTTGCGCAGAAGCTAACGGCAGAACAAACAAAAGAATTGAAAGCTGCACTGAAAAGTGTGGTTGGCAAAGATGTTGCAATTAATGCAACAATAGATCCGTCGATACTCGGCGGAATGATCGTGAAAGTTGGGTCCAAGCAGATTGATACATCGCTGAAAACTCGTCTTTCGTCACTTAAGCTTGCGCTCAAAGAGGTCGGCTAATATGGATATTCGTGCAGCGGAAGTTTCCGCAATTTTAAAAGATCAAATTAAAAACTTCGGCAAAGAGGCTGAAGTTTCAGAAGTAGGCCAAGTGCTTTCCGTCGGTGACGGTATTGCCCGCGTTTACGGTCTGGATAACGTGCAGGCTGGTGAGCTTGTCGAGTTCCCGGGCGGTATTGCTGGTATGGCGCTTAACCTTGAAGCTGACAATGTCGGTGTGGTGCTTTTCGGTGATGACCGTGGCATTAAAGAAGGCGACACGGTAAAACGTACCGGCTCAATCGTTGACGTGCCCGTTGGCAAGGAAATGCTGGGTCGCGTGGTTGATGCGCTTGGTAACCCGATTGATGGCAAAGGCCCAATTAAGGCGAAGCAACGCGCTCGTGTTGATGTGAAGGCGCCCGGCATTATTCCTCGTAAATCTGTGCATGAGCCAATGTCTACGGGCCTAAAAGCGATTGATGCGCTTATTCCTGTTGGTCGCGGCCAGCGTGAACTTGTGATTGGTGACCGCCAAACAGGTAAAACAGCGA
>CALFBU010000038.1 GCA_937951455.1 uncultured Rhizobiaceae group bacterium | reverse complement strand
GAATACGCTCGCAGGCATCAAGCACGGTTTCATGCTGTGGAATATCACTCCATGCTGGCTCCATGATAAGACGCTTTATTTCTACATGAGCCACGCTTTTTTCAAAGAAAGAAAAGGCGTCAAACACTTCACGGGCTATGTTGGATTCTAGTGGCGTTGAAAATACCGTCCTGCAAATAATATCTGCTGTCAGATGGCTCATCGCAAGATCAAGCGAGAAGCTTTCATCTGCATGAATATGCCCATCAATCACCGTTTCATAATTATCAACCGCAACTTGCATCGCATCGAATGCCAGTGACAATTTCATGTGATTAAATGCAGGCGCAACCATGGCGCGTTGTTTGCGCCATGGGTCGCCGCTGGTCACAAAAATACTATCGCCCACAAGCGGTGCAAGCGCGCCGACCATCAGATCGTTTTTTGGATATATGTCTGTAGGATCAGTCAGGATTTTGCGAACTTCGTCTGAGTCATTGATGATAACAATCGAGCGCCGAGAATAACCCAGATTGCCGATTTTCATCGTATAGGCTTCCTTGGGAAGTAGACCGATCAGATTGCTGTCACCCGTAAAGGCTGCACGCAAAAGTGCGCTTAGAGGCCCCAATGATTTTGGGCGCGGTGGTTCGAAAAGTTCGCAGTTGGGTGTGTTGATAGTATCTAACATAGTGTCAATTTATACTGACATAAAAATATGTCCAGATACTTGACAGAATTACCTCAAAATAAGACATTCAATGCATCATGACTGTGCAACTTTTCCATATTTTAGTCTGGTGCCACATTGTAACTGGCGCAATTGGTATTGTGGCATTTTGGGTGCCTGTAACCTCTCAGCGCGGCGGCACATGGCATGTACGCATTGGGCGTATATTTACCTACTGCATGCTGATCACAGGCTTCTTTGCCATTGGAATTTCAACCACAACCTTACTTGCTCCCGTAGCAACGCATCCAGATCCCGCTCTAAAAGGTGATGCAGAACTTATTCGCGGCATTTTTGGTTGGATGATGCAATATCTGGCTATCCTTACAATCAACCTTGCATGGTTTGGCTGGCAAGCTGCCATAAATAAACGGAATCATTCAAAAAACAGGGAATGGCGCAACTACCTTTTGCAAATTCTGGTAACGGTTACCGCCGCTCATTGTTTGATCCGTGGCATTATGATTGGGCAGATTTTGATGGTGGCAATTTCATTTGTAGGTTTTGCGACCGTCGCAACAAACATGTGGTTTTTGCTCAAGGAAAAGCCTGGATTTTTTGATTGGCAATTGGAGCATATCAAGGCACTGGTTGGCGCTGGTATTTCTGTTTATACGGCGTTTTTGGCATTTGGAGCCGTGCGTCTCATGCCGGAAGTTGCTCTCAATCCAATTCTTTGGGCGATACCGCTGGTGACGGGTATTTCTCTCATCATCTACAATCAGCGCATGGTGAGAAAACGCTATAGCCGCGCTTCAACAAAACCTGAGCCCATAGATAAACGTCAGGTCACTTCTTGAAAAAGAGTGCCTTGTTAACTCTCGGCCGATTGCCAAAGGCTTTAGATGTTGCCGAAGCTTTATCGACCGCAGGTTGGCGCGTGATCATCGCAGAGCCAGCTAGTTGGCATCTGGCGCGTGTTTCGAGGCATGTTGCAAAGTCGGTAAAGGTAACGGCCCCCAATGACAATCAGTCGGCCTATATCAGCGATCTTCTCGGCGTCATTGAAACTGAAAATGTTTCACTTGTTGTGCCAGTCTCAGAAGAAGCATTGCACGCGACTTTGATCGAAGAACACCTGCCCAAAACTGTAACGCTCTACTCCATGCCGCAATCCCGATTGCGCGAATTGCATGACAAGGAGCGCTTTATCAAGCTGGCAAAGTCTTTTGGGCTAAGTGTGCCGCAGACACATCTTCTTGGCTCAGATCAAGCAACCGAATTTGCCGAGCATAATGATTTTATATTGAAACCCATTTGCACTTGCTCAGGGCAGGGGTTGGAAATCCATAACGCAGGTGATGCGCTTCCTGATGCAACAAAACTTCCGCCAACAATTGTTCAGGAGCAGATGAAAGGCGCACTGAAAAGCACCTTCTCGATGTGTCATGAAGGACGCGTCATCGGAACAGTTGTATATCGCTCGGCCATTTTATCCGGCACCGTGGGTGTAGCTTTTGAGCGATTGGAAAATGAGCGAAAAATTGAAAGCTGGATTTCAGAGTTCGTGGAAAAGGCAAATCATTCAGGCTTTATTTCCTTTGACATGATGGAAAATGAAAACGAAACGCCACATGCAATTGAATGTAATCCACGCGCAACCAGCGGCATACATTTTGTGGCGCGTGAAAGTCTCGCAAGCGCGATAACATCGCCACAGACAATGGACAGTCTCAACATGCGACCTCAAAAACTGATGCAACAGTTTTACCCTTGCCTGACAGAGACACAAGGCTCGCTTTTCCGCCGTGATCATTTCCTGGAAAAAGCAGGGATTATGTGGCGTGCCAAGGAGGTGAATTTTTCATGGCGAGATCCGCTACCGCTTTGGTTAATGCCATTTACATCCTGGCAGATCATGAAACGCGCTTTTCTTCACGGTGAAAGTTTTGGCGAAGCCTCCACTCATGACATTGCATGGTTCGAAGAGGTTTCATCCTAGTAGTAAATCAGCGCCATATTTGTTCGCATTGCTTGCTTAAATGATTTATCCCTTAATCGTAGGGTTTGCGAAGCTTGCATAGTTGCAAGCATGATTTCGGGAGACACAAATGCGTGAACACGCACAAGCGGTTGTAATTGGCGGTGGCGTCATTGGTTGTTCTATACTTTATCATCTAACCAAAATGGGTTGGAGCGATGTCGTACTTTTGGAGCGCGATGAACTGACCTCGGGCAGTACCTGGCATGCGGCTGCCAACATTCACGGTCTGCATGACAATAACAACATCAGCCGCATCCAGCATTATACAATGAACTTGTATAAAGAACTGGAAGAGATTACAGGCCAGGGCTGCGGCGTGTTTCAGCCTGGGTCTTTATATCTCGCACAAACGCAAGAGCGCGAGCATCAGTTAAGATTACAAGCCGCCAAGGCCAAATATTATGGTTTGGATTTTCATGAAGTAACGCGCGATGAAGCAGAGAAACTTCACCCGCTTGTAAACTACGATGGCATTCGTTGTATTATGTGGGAACCTTCTGGCGGCAACGTTGATCCGTCTGGCGTTACCAATGCTTACGCTACTGGCGCAAAAAATAATGGGGCAGAAATTCACCGTTTTACGCCTGTAACAGGTACAGAACAACAGTCTGATGGTACTTGGATTGTGCGCACTCCTAAGGGTGACATTCGCACTGAAGTGGTTGTGAATGCAGCAGGGCTTTGGGGGCGTGAAGTGGCAGCCATGGCTGGCATTGATTTGCCATTGCTACCAACAGAGCATCAGTATTTTGTCACAGAAACCATGCCGGAAGTTGAGGCCATGCCGTCAAGACTTCCGTCGGTGGCTGACCGTGATGGCGAATATTATTTGCGCCAGGAAGGCCAAGGCTTGCTTGTAGGTGCATACGAGAAAGACGTTCGCTTCTGGGCGGAAGATGGAACACCACTTGATTTCGGCCACGAACTATTTGGCGATGATATCGAGCGCATTGAAGACAATATGATGCGGGCGATTGACCGTGTTCCAGCACTTGGCACTGCAGGCATTAAACGGGTGATCAACGGCCCGATGATCTGGTCTCCAGACAGCAATGCTTTATTCGGGCCTGTGCCAGAACTTAAAGGTTATTTCTGTTGTAACGGCATTATACCGGGATTCTCGCAATCAGGTGGGTTAGGGCAACTCTCTGCTGAATGGATTGTAACAGGCGAACCGCATTTGGACATGTTCCCATGGGACTTATCGCGCTTTGGTTCTTGGGCGGACAAGAAATTCACAAAAGCCAAGGTCGGCGATCAATATGCCAACCGTTTCTCGATCCATTTCCCAAACGAAGAACGTGCCGTTGGCCGTCCTGTTCGTACGCGGCCAATTTATGAAACACAAAAGAAGATGGGTGCAGTTTTTGGCCTGAATTATGGTTGGGAGCACCCGCTTTGGTTTGCGGATGAAGAAGGCGTCATAGATACAAATGGCTTCACGCGTCAAAACTGGTGGGAGTCTGTTGGCAAAGAATGCAGGATGCTGCGTGAGCATGCAGGCATTATCGATATTTCAAATTTTGCTAAATACCACGTCAAGGGCGACGGCGCTTCTGATTGGTTAAACTCGATTTTTGCAAACAAAATGCCGAAAGCGATTGGCCGTTCTTGCCTTGCGCCCTTAATCGGTGTGCGTGGCGGTATTGCAGGTGATTTCACAATTACAAAACTGGCGGACGAAGAATTTCTAATCGTCGGTTCAGGCATGGCTGAACGATATCATGCACGTTATTTCAATAATTCAAACAAACCTGTAACGGTATCCTTCGAAAGCAAGACTGAAGCCATGTGCGGCTTTAATGTAGCCGGGCCAAAGTCGCGGGATATGTTACAACGCATGACGAATGCCTCCCTTGCAACGGCTGATTTTCCGTTCATGCGATCGCAAAAGATAACGCTTGCTGGCATAGAGCTTGTCGCCCTTCGCGTTTCTTTTACAGGCGACCTTGGTTGGGAATTACACTGCGAGGAAAAAGATCAGCAAGCGCTTTATGAAGCCTTGTTGAAAGCTGGCAAGGAATTTGGCGTAGGGCCTGTTGGCTCGCGCGCATTGATGTCATTGCGCATTGAAAAAGGCTATGGTTCCTGGTCACGCGAATACAGTCCGGAATATTGGCCTCAAGAAGTGGGTCT
>CALFBU010000037.1 GCA_937951455.1 uncultured Rhizobiaceae group bacterium | reverse complement strand
ACGTGCGCCCTTGTTCAGTTCCTGCATGGACATGAACAGCGTGCGGATCATCATAGCCGCTTCAGTTGTGCGAAGGACTTCGGAGAAATAACGGCTTTCAATTTTTAGTGCTGTATCAAACGGCACCAACATGCCTTCATAAATACATTTCATAATGGCACGAGCGCCTGGATAGTTATCTTGTGTTTCACGACGGTAGATCGCATTTGCAGGCGGGAAAAGCTGGAATCCTGCAGGCGTGTAAACTTTACCGCCCGGGAATTTGTAACCTTTAACATCCCAAGGTTGCTCACCTTTAAGACCACCATTAATCAGCTCTTTGGCTTTATTGATAAGCTCAGCTTCCGGAACAACTTCTGTCGTTAGGCCTTGCGCTTTGGTTTTAGACGCATGCATGTTGCCGCCTTTAAGCAGGAACTGCATCGCTTCTTGTGTATGAATTAAACGCGGAACACGCTGCGTACCGCCACCGCCTGGAAAGAGACCCACTTTAACTTCAGGAAGTGATACCTTCGCATCATCCGCAATCACGCGGGCATGACAAGCCAAACACATCTCAAGACAACCACCAATTGCCTGGCCGTTTATGGCTGCAACAAATGGTTTGCCGGATGTTTCCTGTTTGCGAAGCAGCAGGTTCAAACGGTATGCATTGTCAAAAAGCATTTGAGCAGCAGCATCCGGGTTCTTGGCCTCTTCAGCACGGAATTGGCCAAGCATATCCTGCAACATGGAAAGGTCAGCACCTGCACCAAAGGTTTTCTTGCCAGAAGCAAGAACAACACCTTTAACCGCTTCATCGGCAGCCATTGCATCCACAATTTGTTCCCACTCATCCATTACCGAAAGGTCAATCACATTCATGGATTTGTCAGGCATGTCCCAGGTTACAACGGCAATGCCATCATTATCGGTTTCGATTTTAAAATTTGTATAGCTCATCATTAAACTCTTTCAATAATCGTTGCCGTGCCCATGCCTGCGCCAATGCAGAGGGTAACTAGGGCTGTATTTTGGTCGCGGCGTTCAAGCTCGTCCAGTACGGTGCCAAGGATCATGGCGCCAGTTGCACCCAGTGGGTGACCCATGGCAATTGCACCGCCACAAACGTTCATTTTGTCATGTGAAATATCAAAATGCTGCATGTAGCGCAGAACCACAGAAGCAAAGGCTTCGTTCAACTCAAACAGATCAATGTCCGAGAGTTTCATGTTGGCGCGTGCCAAAAGTTTTTCGGTTACATCAACCGGACCTGTAAGCATGAGCGCTGGATCAGAACCAATGTTTGCAAAAGCACGAATTTTAGCACGTGGCTTCATACCAAGCTTCTTGCCGCCTTCTTCTGAACCCATAAGGACCGCTGCTGCGCCATCAACGATGCCTGATGAATTACCCGCGTGGTGTACGTGGTTGACGCTTTCAAGTTCAGGGTGCGCTGCAATGCCAACCGCATCAAAGCCACCCATCTCGCCCATCATGACGAAGGATGCATCAAGGGATGCAAGCGATTGCATGTCAGTTTCAGGGCGCATGTGCTCGTCGTGGTCGAGAATAACCAGACCGTTTTGATCTTTTATCGGAACAACAGAGTTTTTAAAACGTCCATCTTTCCAGCTTGCTTCCGAGCGCTTTTGACTTTCAACCGCGTAGGCATCCACATCATCGCGGGAGAAGCCATATTTGCTTGCGATCAGATCAGCTGAAACACCTTGCGGCATGAAGTAAGCTGGAACTGCAACCGAAGGATCCATCGGCCACGCGCCACCAGATGCGCCAATACCAACACGTGACATCGATTCAACACCGCCCGCAATGACCAAATCATTCATTCCAGAGTTAATTGTCGAGGTTGCCATGTTGATCGCATCAAGACCTGAAGCGCAGAAGCGGTTGATCTGCATGCCGGGAACCTTGTTGTCATAGCCTGCTTCAAAAACGGCAGCACGGGCAATATCGGAACCCGCTTCACCGACCGGATCAACACAACCCAGGATCACATCATCAATAACAGATGTATCTGCAATTTCATTGCGGTCGCGAACCGCTTCCAGTGTTTTTGCGGACAAACGCACTGCAGGCACTTCGTGCAGTGCACCATTTTTCTTACCGCGCCCTCTGGGGGTGCGAACATGATCATAAATAAATGCGTCAGCCATTTGGTCTCTCCAAGTTAAGGCAATGAATTAAAGCGATTTTGGTTTTAGCCGTCAAATCCTTCTACAAGAACAATCGTTGCTTTTGAAACTGCTCTGCGGTGTTGTTTTGCTTGCTCGTATGTATCTGAGTTGTAGCAGGCTTTCGCGTCTTCCAAAGACGGGAATTCTATAACAACATGGCGTGTGCCAATGTTACGACCTTCTACTAGTTCAAAATCACCACCACGAGCCAGGAATTTTCCATTGTATTCAATGAAACAAGGTCCTGCACCTTCAACATAGGATTTGTATGCATCAGACGAAAAAGCCTTCTTGTCATCAGCACCTACGTGCGCAATCCAGTATCCTTTGGGCATTGTATTTCCTGTCTTAAAGTGTTCGGGAAATGAGAACTTTCATGATCTCATTTGTGCCGCCATAAATTCGTTGAACACGCGCATCACGGTATAGGCGTGCGATTGGATATTCGTTCATGAAGCCATAACCGCCGAAGAGTTGCAAACATTCATCCATCACTTTGCCTTGGAGGTCAGTGAGCAAATATTTTGCCATGGAGGCAGTTGCAGTATCGAGTTCGCCCTTGAGGTGTTGCCCCACACACTGATCGACAAAGGCCTTTGCCATGGTTGCTTCTGATTTCAATTCTGAAAGTTTGAACTGCGTATTCTGAAAATCCATAATGCTCTTGCCAAAGGCCTTACGTTCTTTGACGTAATCAATCGTAAGAGAAAGAGCCAGTTCAATGGATCCCATTGCCTGATTGG
>CALFBU010000036.1 GCA_937951455.1 uncultured Rhizobiaceae group bacterium | reverse complement strand
AGAAGACAAGCTGACACTTGATAAACTGGTCGGCTTTAACGCCCTTGCACCACAAATGGCAGAGGTTATGCAACATGCAGTTGCAGCGCGTATGACCACCATTATTTCAGGCGGTACGGGTACCGGTAAAACAACAATGTTGAACGCATTGTCAGCTTTTATAAATCCAAAAGAACGCGTTCTCACGATTGAAGACGCAGCTGAATTGACACTGCAAATTCCTCATGTTGGGCGGATGGAAACGCGTCCGCCTAATAACGAGGGTGTTGGTGAAATCAAACAGCGCGATCTTGTGAAAAACGCCCTTCGTATGCGCCCTGACCGCGTTATTCTTGGTGAGGTTCGTGGTGAAGAATGTTTTGACATGCTTCAAGCGATGAACACAGGACACGAAGGTTCCATGGCTACGATTCACTCCAATACCTGTCGCGATGCGATTTCTCGTATGGAGCAAATGTTGGGTATGACAGGCATGCCGATGACTGTTGCGTCTATCAGAAGTCAGATTGCAGGTGCTGTTCATCTTATTGTGCAGCTGACACGTTTGTCAGACGGCCAACGTAAAGTCACAAGCATTTCAGAAATCACAGGCATGGAAGGCGACATCATCCAGATGCAGGAAATCTTCCGCTATAAACGCACTGGCATGACCGCTGATCACAAAATCCTTGGTCACTTTGAAGCAACCGGTGTTCGCCCTCGCTTCCTAGAGGAACTTGAAGCAATGGGCATTGAACTTGACGGTGAAATTTTCGAACCAGGAATTGAACTGTCATGAGTTTAAGTGCCCTTTTCGAAAACGGATTTACGCCTGTGCATGCCATGATGCTTGCTGCCGTCTTATTGGCAGTGATCGTTGTTGAGCTTGGCTATATGGTGGCTTCACCCGGGGAGAATAGCAAAAAACGCATCAACAGGCGTATGGCCATTGGCGATGGCAAAGAAAAAATGAGCCAGAAAAACATTCTCCTGCAATTGCGCAAGGAACGGGGTCTTGACGCCGATGGCATGTTGGTCATGCCGCTGAAACGCTTGAATACACTGATCCTGAGATCAGGGTTAACACTTGGGCTCAAAAAGCTCGGGCTTTATTATATGATCTATGTCCTTGTGATGACGGTAGGTATTTTCATTTATTGGAAGTCACCGTCAGTGAGCGCAATTGCATTCCCTATTTACACTTTTGCACTGCCCTATTTTTGGTTAAAGCGACAAGCCAATAAAAAGACCATGGCTTTCGGCGCGCAATTGGCAGATGCTATCGACCTGATTACCAGAAGTTTAAAAGCAGGACATCCTGTTCCCGTTGCAATCTCAATGGTAGCACGCGAAATGCCTGACCCAATTGGGACTGAATTCGGCCTAGTGGTGGATGAAGTTACCTATGGTTCAGACTTGGTGACCGCTCTTAACAACCTTTACGAGCGCGTAGATTTGCCTGACCTTCCATTGTTGATTTCATCAATTTCAATTCAATCAACTACGGGTGGTAACTTGAGAGAAATTCTTGAAGGCCTTTCGTTGGTTGTGCGCGACCGCTTCAAAATGAAAAGAAAGATCAGAGCCATTTCTGCAGAAGGCCGGATGTCTGCAATGTTCCTTTCCGCCCTACCCGTCATCTTGTTCATTGCCCTGCAATTCATCACGCCTGGATATTACAGCGGCATCTGGGAAGAGACCATAACCTGGTATCTAATGGGTGGTCTCGCTTTCTGGATGACAGTAGGCAACTTGCTAATTCTCAAAATGATCTCGTTCAAGTTTTAGGTGAAATTTATGGAAAACCTGTTCAACATGATTGATCCTCTTCTCCTGGCTTCTGGCGTGGGTGGTATTATTTTATTCACAATCATCTATTTTGCCAGTCAGGCATTTTCAGAAACGAAATCCAGATCCGACGTGAAAAAACGTCTGACTGCACATGAGCCTGTACGCAACAAATTGCAACTGGAAGATACAGGTGGGAAACCTGATAAAAAACAAAAAAAGCTGGGCAAAAAAGTTGCGAAAAAAGCTAATGATTTCTATTCGAATTCAGACCCAAATTCGGTCAAGAAGCTTAGAATGATGTTGATGCAGGCTGGCTACATGAATCCAAGCGCTGTAGGATATTTTATCGCAAGTCGCTTCATTGGCGCACTTCTAGGTGGGGCAATTGGTGGTTTTTTGGTACTGGTTCCATACGCAGGCGATACATTTACCATTAAAATATCCATCCTGTTCTTTGCCGTTGCAATTGGATATTTTGGACCAAATATTTATATCAACAATCGTAGTAAAACGATCGAAACACAGAACCGCCAGGGCTTTCCTGATATCCTGGACTTGATGGTGGTTTCTGCGGAAGCAGGTCTGACCATGGAAGCTTCTATCGAACGCATCTCTATGGAAATCAAAAACACTTATCCAAACCTTAGCACGCAACTGAATATGGCGGGTCTTGAAATAAGAGCAGGTAGACCAATTGATCAGGCATTGCGCGCATTCGGTGAAAGACTGCGACTTGAAGAGGTAAAAGGCTTCGCTACAATGGTTCAGCAGGCTAAAGAACTCGGTACGAGTGTCTCTGATGCGCTACGCGTCTATTCAGATGAAATGCGCCACAAACGCATGATGATGGCCGAAGAAAAAGCTTACGCCCTGCCCGCAAAAATGTCAGTTCCCGTAACACTGTTCATCTTGCCAATCGTAATCGGCATTGCAGTTATTCCGACAGTCGTTCGCTTTAACATTTAACGCAACTTCACATAAACATCTAAGAGCTCCGCTTGTATTTAATTTCAAGCGGAGCTTTTTTTGTCCAACGGTTGTAATTGAATACTTGGTAAACAAAACCTTTTTTAGACTCTAAAATTTAACCAATCTCTTGAACTTTGTTTAAACGGGTTTCAGTTAGATTGTCCTCAACAATAAAAAGAATACCTAATGGGGAATAATCATGAAATCACAAATCAAAAGCATTTTTGCGTGCGTCGTTGTATCTGGCCTTTTGGCAGGTTGTAGCACTAGCGCAATCTCAACACACTCAAATGCACTGGATCACTCAGGCACAAAGCGTAGTGAAATCCATTCAGAAGAACGTGGCAGCAGAAAATA
Source organism: uncultured Rhizobiaceae group bacterium (assembly GCA_937951455.1). GTDB lineage: Bacteria > Pseudomonadota > Alphaproteobacteria > Rhizobiales > Rhizobiaceae > JAALLB01. The sequence continues at coordinate 1,230 of CALFBU010000036.1, read as the reverse complement.
TCAGCGCCCGAAGTCTGATCATGTATCTCTAAGAGGTGATCAATCCAAAGCATTTTTGGCTGCAGGCCAGGAACATTTTACAAATCAAAACTTTGGTCTTGCAGAGAAAAACTTCCGCAAGGCCGTTGAAGTAAGAAGTGATAATGCATCAGCGTGGCTAGGCCTTGCTGCATCTCTTGATCAACTGGGTCGTTTTGAATTTTCAGATCGCGCTTACAAGCAGCTTGTACAACTTAAAAGTAATAACGCTCGCGTCTTAAATAACATGGGTTATTCTCATTTATTGCGCGGTGATTACCAAAAAGCGCGTAGTCTTTTAAATCGTGCTCAGCAACTAGATCCGCAGCTTGAAGAAGTTCAAGGCAACATTCATTTGCTGGAAAAAACAATCCGCAGTTGACCATAAACTTGGTAAACGAAAACTTAATATTATACAGACAATCAGAGGTTCAGTCTTAGCCGTAAGTTAAAAAAAATACGCTATTATCTGACGAGCTAAATACAAAACGAACCATGGAAAAGCAGGGTATCAAAATGTTAAAAAAAATAAGAAATTTTCTGGAGAATACCTCCGGCAGCATTTTACCAACAATGGCAATATTAACGGTGCCCTTAGCCATAACAGCAGGGGCTGCAATTGATTATTCACGTTATGTGAACATGCGCTCAGAAATTCAGGTTGGCATTGATGCTGCAGGCATTGCAGCAGTTGCGGAACTGCCTGAGATTAGGCGCCGTGTTGGCGATACTGGTTTAACTGGCGATGCATTTAATGCAAAAGTTCAAACTGAAATTACAGACTACGCAAATTCTTTTCTGCAGGCTAATATTAAAAGTAACATAGCCAAAAACGGTTACACGCTCACCACCAGATATATCCCTGCCACAAGAGACGTTGATGGTGGTGTGGAAATGGTCGCCAACATTACTTATGATACAATTTTTGGCGGCGTGGATGGTAAAGACGGAGGGATACTTCTGTTTCAAGACACTGTTACGGACAAACTTACTTCTATCATCACCACTGGCAACAGAACAATTGAAGTTGCGTTGGTTATGGATAACTCAGGTTCCATGGGTTCTTTTCCAAGCGGTGGCAGCAAACGCAAAATTGACAGCATGAAAGATGCTGCAACCAAACTGGTTTCTGATCTTTTCAAATCGGCTGCTGATTCTGTCAGCGAAGAACCAGTTAAATTTTCATTGGTGCCTTTCTCAGGCGCAGTTAAT
>CALFBU010000035.1 GCA_937951455.1 uncultured Rhizobiaceae group bacterium | reverse complement strand
GCCGCAGGGCGGCGAGGGACCTGTTTATCCAAACATGTAAGAGGTTCTCAATACAAAAAACCGCAGCTGATATAAAGTATCATCTGCGGTTTTTTTGTGGCGTTATTTCGCTCTGTAATATGAGAGTGTGAAATACGCTATGGCGACAATAAATGTGCCGAGTGTTAATACGGGTATAAAGGTCGAATTATCCACGGACTTTCTCCTTTCACTGATAAATTTAATCAGCGGAGAAATCGTTCCAAAAAATGGAATATAAAGATTTAGCCTGCGATATATCGCTTCATTTCTTCAGCTTCCTGTTCTGCTTTTTGAATTTTACGCTTTACAACATCACCAATAGAAATAATCCCGGTTAATTTCCCATCTGCAATAACGGGTAAATGTCTAAAGCGTCCTTTAGTCATTTTTTCCATAAGGTCATCAACGGTTTCGCTTTCGTCACACGAAATAACCTTTTGTGTCATACAGCTTGAGATTGGTTTTGATAAAGCGTCACTGCCTGACTTGGCAACCTCACGAACGATATCGCGCTCCGAAGCGATACCACAAACATTACCGCTCTTATCTAAAACAACTGTTGCCCCAATTTTTTTCGCGCTTAAAACCTTTGAAATTTCCTGAAGGCTCATATCGGCATCGGCCGTAAAAACATCGCGCCCCTTTATTGCAAGTATTTCTGAAACAGACATAAATATCTCCCTAAATTGACAAAATAACATTGCCTACAAAGGGTAGCTTAAGCCAAAAAGTGGCAAAATTGAAATAGATGTCTTTGAAATCTACTTTACGAGGATAGGAGACTTGGTTTTTACGCGGCCATAAAGATCAATCACATCTTGATGGATCATCCGAACACAACCACTGGAAACAGCTTTACCAATGGACCAGTGTTCAGGCGTTCCATGCAGTCTGTATAGTGTATCAACATTGCCTTCAAAGATATAAAGTGCACGCGCACCTAAAGGATTGTCCAGTCCACCTGGCATGCCACCGTTTTCTTCCGACCATTTTTCGAGTTCAGGACGACGCTCAATCATTTCTGCAGGCGGTGTCCATTTCGGCCATTCTTGCTTCCATAAAACACGTGCGCGGCCAGCCCATTCAAACCCAGCCTTGCCGAGGCCTACACCGTAGCGCATGGCTTTGCCATTGGGTTCGACATGATAAAGGTAGAAGTTTTTTGTATCGACTATGAGCGAGCCAACTTTTTCGCGTGTTTTGTAGTTCACCCGCTGGCGAAAAAAGCGCTCTTCCAGTTCGCCTTCAGGAACGGCTGGAACTGGAAATTTTTCATTTGGAAGGGGTCCATAAAGAGAAGCAAAAGTGCTTTTTGGAGCGTCTATTTTAGGTTGTCTTTTAAACTTTTCACGAAGTTTGGTAAGGGTGTTTGAGCCTTCACCTTCTCTATTGGAGCTTTTAGAACATCCAGCCAACAAAAGACCCCCAGCTGCAGTTGCACCCGTTACCAGATTTCGACGCGAGATTTCAGATGCATTTTGCTTATGCAAGATAGGTTTTGACATGGTAAACTCCCTTAAGGAAACTAGTTAACGGATGTTAAGACTTTTTACGAGTCGAAAACTGCTCACAAATCAGTGAGTTACTCATTATAGTTAATGGCAGATTGCCGCATCTATTGAATCTGAAATTTTACCATGACAGGCAGGTGATCCGAACCCATGTCTGAGAGGGTTTCAGCAGATAAAACATCTATCTTGCCTTTGTGCATAACATTATCAATCGGCAAGCCCGCCCACCAGGTATAATAAAGCGGTAGTTCGTCGATTATCCAGGTGGGCCCTATGCCTGGAACAACTTCCATTTGAGAAGCTTCTGCAAAGCGCTTAACGCTCCAAGACCAGGTGGTCGCATTAAAATCCCCAGCAAAAAGTGCATTGTCGCCTATTTTTTCAAGCTCTGGCGTAATGGTTACCAGTTGTCTTGGACCACTGGCAGGCCATGGCCAGCGCAGATGTACAGAACCAGACGTAAATTCAGAACCATTGGGTGCTGTCACTTGTGTTCTGGCAAGTGAGCCGTATGGGCCACAATACTGGCTGGTTTCATCAAGCGGCCATTTTGAATAAAACCGTATGCCGCCACGTTTGCCCGATTCAGGGCAATGCAACAGATAGGGCCATTTTTCATCAAGGCGTTTAATTTCAAGTGTCCAGCGTGAGGCAGCTTCCGCAAGTGAGATCAATTCAGGGTCAAGTTCGATGATTTTATCAATCACGGCTTCACGCTGTGAGTTAATCCAATAGAGATTAAAATGCAGCAATGAATAAACAGGTCTCGATGCATCCGCTTCCAACATACGCTTGCTCAATAAGGTTCCGCTTGAAGCTGTGTAAAAACCGATGCCGCCCACAAAGAACGCCAGAAGGCTCATCCATTGCCACTCGCGTAGCGCGATAACTACGCCTACGGCCAAAAGACCCACACTCAAATGCAGTCTGAAATGCGAAAATGTATCAAAGGCTGGATGAATAAATCCAAGAAATCCAAGTCCGATTGCAAGAGACGCCCCGAAAATTCCTAGGATGACAAGTTTTTGTATGATCTTCATAAATTGCGCACAAACCTTATTGTTTGTTGGCTTATAAACTTAAGTTTACAAAAATGCATCAAGTTCCACTCGTAAAATGCTGCTTGTTTGGTTAGGTTTCATTAATTGCCTAATGAGGAAAATATCATGACAGAACAAATCACGCCCATTGAAGTCTATTACTGGCCAACGCCCAATGGCTGGAAGATTTCCATTATGATGGAAGAGCTGGGTATTCCTTACGAAATCAAATTTGTAAACATCGGCGCGGGTGACCAATTTGAACCTGAGTTTTTAAAAATAGCCCCCAACAATCGTATGCCGGCCATTATCGATCCTGAAGGGCCGGACGGAAAGCCGATTTCCGTCTTTGAGTCAGGCGCTATCCTTCAATATCTGGGGCGCAAGTTTAATCAATTTTACCCAAGCGATGAACGCGCGCGTGTTGAGGTGGATGAATGGTTGATGTGGCAGATGGGCGGGCTTGGTCCTATGGCTGGCCAGACCCATCATTTCAGGGTTTATGCGCCAGAAAAAGTACCTTACGCAATCGAGCGCTACACAAATGAAGTAAACCGACTTTATGGCGTCTTGAACAAACGTCTTGAGGGCAGGGAGTTTATTGCGGGTGAATACTCAATTGCTGACATGGCGTGTATCGGATGGGCGCAGCTTTGGGAACGTCAGGGCCAGGACATCAAGCAATTTCCAAACCTGGAAAACTGGATTGAGCGCATGAAAGCAAGACCTGCCGTTGCAAAAGGTCTGGCACTTGGGCTTGAAAAACGTGAGCAATCCAATTTTGACAAGGACAAGGATCAACAGGCTGTACTCTTTGGGCAAAAGGCACGATAGAATGCGCAGCTTCAAATATCTAATTGTCTTCTGCACAATGTTCACGACAGCGCCTTTGAGTGCGGCGCTTTTGGGAGAAGAATGGATAACCGAAGCGGAAATGAAAAAACAATCCGCTTTTGCGAGGCAGAATAATCTGCTGCTGAATGCGTTGCGATGCAAATTTGATGAAACGGTTGAAAATCCCGGTCGCGGCGATGTACTCTTTCGCGCAGATTTTGAACGCCCTCCAACACCACAAGCCTGGGGCTGGACCTTTGAGGCAAATGCGCCACTAAAAGGCCCGGAACAACAAGCCAAAGCAGCTGGCTTTATTGTGGCAAGTGAAGAGTATTTTGAAGTAACTGGCGTGACCTGGGTAAGATGCAAAGTCTGGCATCGGCCGTAACGGCTTGAAAGATA
>CALFBU010000034.1 GCA_937951455.1 uncultured Rhizobiaceae group bacterium | reverse complement strand
ATCCACGATGACCTTTTCCAGCGTATCGGCAAATTGCATCAGCTGCGCATTATCATCCAGTTTCGCGCGGTGACGCAGCCCGCCGGTCCAGGCAAAGATCGATGCGATAGAGTTTGTCGACGTCGCCTCGCCCTTTTGGTGCTGACGATAGTGACGCGTAACCGTGCCGTGCGCCGCTTCTGCTTCAACTGTTTTACCATCGGGTGAAAGCAGAACAGAAGTCATCAGGCCTAGTGAGCCGAAGCCTTGAGCAACCGTATCAGACTGCACGTCGCCATCGTAGTTTTTACAAGCCCAAACATAACCACCAGACCATTTAAGCGCTGAGGCTACCATGTCGTCGATCAAACGATGCTCATACCAAATCTTTGCTTCTTCATATTTAGCTTTGAACTCTTCCTGATAGACTTCTTCGAAGATATCCTTGAAGCGCCCATCATAGGCTTTGAGGATGGTGTTTTTCGTAGAAAGGTAACATGGCACTTTACGCGAAAGGGCGTAGTTCATGGATGCACGGGCGAAATCACGAATGGAATCATCCAGATTATACATGGCCATAGCGACACCAGAAGAAGGTGCATCAAACACTTCATGTTCAATCTTTGTGCCATCTTCACCAACAAATTTTACAGTCAGCTTGCCTTTACCTGGAAAGCGGAAATCTGTTGCGCGGTATTGATCGCCAAATGCATGACGACCAACAATAATTGGTTGTGTCCATCCCGGAACCAGACGAGGGACGTTTTTACAAATAATCGGCTCACGAAAAATAACACCGCCTAAAATATTACGGATTGTGCCATTAGGAGAGCGCCACATTTTTTTGAGGCCAAATTCTTCAACACGTTGTTCGTCTGGAGTGATGGTCGCACATTTTACGCCAACGCCATATTTGTTGATGGCATTTGCCGCATCAATCGTAATTTGGTCATCTGTCGCATCACGTGCTTCAATACCAAGGTCGTAATATTTCAAATCAATATCAAGATAAGGGTGAATAAGTTTGTCTTTGATGAATTGCCAAATGATGCGCGTCATTTCATCGCCATCCAATTCTACAACTGGATTTTCTACCTTGATTTTAGCCATGTATTTTCCCTCAATAGCGTATTGCAAAAACTTTCAAATCAATACTTTTTAGTTTGGATTGCATGTCGTATAGCAAACTGGACAAACTATGCAAATTATCCCTAAGGATTATGACAAAATATTTGTTGGTTTTATATCTTTAATTGGAGCGTTTGGTGAACATTCTTGAAAAGCTGAAACAGCGCCGCACTCATAAAGTCATAGGCGATTTAAATGACGCTGTTGGTGCATCTGAGTTAGATTGCAGCACAATTGACGAGATGCTGGCCGCGTGTGCCAATGCGCCGTTTCATTATGCATGTGATCGTAGTCACAAGACGGACATGCCTTCGGTTGTGCCATGGCGCGTATACAAACTGAAGGCGCAAGACTGCAACAAGCTTGCTGATTTTTTAATAGAAGCAGGGGACACAACAAAAGTGCCCAATATGCTGACAGCAGCAGACTATATGTTGCAAGTAACTTGGTTGCCGGACGAGGCGACCATCATCAATAAAGCTGCAGGAAAAGATGAAGAAGCATTTAAAGGAACAATACGTAATATGGAGCACATTGCAGCCGCTTCTGCCTTTATTCAGTCGCTATTGCTGGCAGGTGAAGAAAAGGATCTTATGACATATTGGTCTTCAGGCGGGGCGCTAAGGTCTGATACTGTATTTGAATATCTTTCCATCCCTCAAAACCAAATGTTGCTTGGGGCTGTGTTTCTGTTTTCAAAACAGGTTTCGCATTCACAAATCAAGCAAGGGGCGATGAGAGACGCGCGTGGGCGTGTTGAGGATTGGTCAAAGTGGTGTGAATTATCATAAATCATACTTCCGACTTATGGTATTTTACCTTTAAACAGCCTAAAAACAAAACAGATTTCATTCATTCGGGATAACATCCATGACAAAAAATACTCGCACAGAAACAGACAGCTTTGGCCCATTGGAAGTACCTAATGAGAAATATTTTGGTGCGCAGACTGCGCGTTCTCTGATCAATTTTCCCATTGGCACAGAAATCATGCCGCTGCCGCTTGTTGCAGCCTTGGGCATCGTTAAGCAATCAGCTGCGCGCGTTAATATGAAAATGGGTGTGTTGGACAAAAAACTGGGGCAGGCGATTGATCAGGCTGCTGGTGAAGTTGTTGAGGGCAAGTTTAATGACAACTTTCCGCTATCAGTTTGGCAAACAGGTTCAGGCACGCAGTCAAACATGAATACAAATGAAGTGATTTCAAACCGTGCCATTGAAATTCTGGGCGGTGTCATAGGTTCAAAAGATCCGGTACACCCAAATGACCACGTGAACATGGGACAATCTTCAAACGATACATTCCCGACAGCCATGCACATCGCGGCGGCGAGGGAAGTAAATTCTATTCTTCTGCCAGCACTTGACCATCTGGCAAATGCAATTGAAGCCAAATCCGATGCTTTCAAGGATATCGTAAAAATAGGCCGTACCCATACGCAAGATGCAACGCCACTTACACTGGGACAGGAGTTCTCGGGCTATGCTGCGCAACTTAGAAATGGTATCCGCCGCGTCAATGAAGGCCTTGATGGTCTTTATGAATTGGCACAGGGTGGCACCGCAGTTGGTACGGGCCTGAATTCAAAAATCGGTTTTGCAGAAGATTTTGCAAGCGAAGTTGCGGGCATAACCGGCCTGCCATTTAGAACAGCACCCAACAAGTTTGAAGCCTTGGCCGCAAATGACGCCTACGTTTATGCGCATGGTGCCTTAAGTGCGGTGGCTGCATCGCTGTTTAAAATTGCAAATGATTTGCGCTTGCTAGGTTCAGGCCCGCGCTCTGGTCTTGGTGAAATATCCTTGCCAGAAAACGAGCCAGGTTCATCCATTATGCCGGGCAAGGTAAACCCAACTCAGTGTGAAGCGATGACCATGGTTTGCTGTCAGGTGATGGGCAACCAGACCACGATTGCCATGGCAGGTACACAGGGACACTTCGAGCTGAACGTCTACAAACCTGTTATGGCAAATGCCATGCTCCAATCCATCCGTATTTTGGCGGATGCTTGTAATACTTTCGCAGATAAATGCGTGGTGGGTATCGTGGCAAACGAAGACAATATCACACAGTTGATGGAGCGTTCCTTAATGCTCGTCACAGCGCTCGCGCCATCGATTGGCTATGATAATGCGACCACAATTGCAAAAACCGCTCACAAAAACGGTACTACATTAAAACAAGAAGCAATCGGACTTGGTTTTGTAACTGAAGAAGAGTTTGATGCGGTTGTAAGGCCAGAGTTGATGATCGGGCCAAACAAATAGCAAATATGTTTTGTTAAAATTTGAATTATTTCCTTCAGATTAATTCAAATACCTAAAGATAAGATACCGTTATAGACTGGCGGTATCTAATGCGTTTTTTAAAAAAATTTCTAGTTGATAAAAAGGGTAGTATCGCTATCCAGTTTAGTATTGTTGCGATGCCACTTATTGCAGTGGGCGGCGTTGGCATAGACTATTCACGCATATCCGTTGCAAAAGCAGGTCTTCAATCAACGCTTGACCAAAACATTTCCAACCTAAAACCAAGCGCATTCTCCAATAGGAAGCAAATGGAAGCATATATCGTTTCCCTTGCAGGTGTGAATATGGAGAGCAAAACCATTACCGCTGACATTACAATCAAGGAAAATGTTTTACGCGTTAGCTTGAAAGATACCATCAAAACGCCAGCACTTAGCTTGATGGGTAGACCGGAATTTGAAGTGCTGGCTTCCGTTGATATCAAATATGAGCCGCAGACGTCGACAACAACCATTGTAAGTGGTGCACCTAATATTTCCAGCAAACCATCTTTGAGTAGAACTCAAATCAATCAACAGATTGCCTCAACGCGTGAACGCATCAAGCGAATAAATGCATCGAAATATATTTCTTCGCAACGAAAAAGACAGATTGTCAGCAGGTTGAATAAACACTTACAACGCTTAAGAAGTCTGTAAACATCTGACAGTTTTGTCATTTGATTGACCCGGTTTATTTCTGCATTAAATGTAGGAGATAACCGGGAAATTCAAATGCATAATCTCACTCGATTTCACAAAATCACACTGGCAGCCCTTTTGGCGCTTCCACTATTCAACGTCACGAATGTCCATGCATGTGGACCCGACACAGATTGTCTTTTAAATGACGACCGCCATTACCGAATTCGCATGCCTGAAGGACATGATGGTAAGACTGAAGTCGGCGCTATTTTCTTTATGCATGGTTATCGCGGGAGTGCCAAAGGCACGATGAAGAACAAGTCCCTGGCCAAAGCGGTTTCGGATTTGGGATTGGCACTAATAGCACCCAAAGCGGCCTATGAAGATTGGGCGATCCCTGGCGCACCTTCCAAACATGTACCTATTGAACTTGAGTATTTTGAAGCCGTCGTCAAAGATATCAACGATAGATTTGCTATTGATACATCACGCATGATGGCAAGTGGTTTTTCTGCAGGTGGTATG
>CALFBU010000033.1 GCA_937951455.1 uncultured Rhizobiaceae group bacterium | reverse complement strand
ACCGCCACAGCGCTGGAAATTACCGATGAATTAAACCGCCTGAAACGCATTAAAGTTACGCTCAAACGATACATCAAAAAAGACAGCTATTTGGAACGTTTGGTAGCATCACTGCGAATGTGAACATCGTTTTGAGGGAATGGAATTTCAATTTGCGCCTCACGAAGTGCGGCCAAAACAGCAAATCGTAACTCACTGCTTACCGATAAACTGTTGTTGATATCCGCAAGGAAACATCGAAGCTGAAAGTCTAACGAACTTGCACCGAAATCCATGAAGAATACGGCGGGTGCAGGTCTGCCCAAGACAAGCCTGTGCTCCTTTGCACATCGCAGCAGGATTTCCTCGACTTGTTTGGGATCACTATCGTAACCCACCCCAACAGGAATGATGATACGACCGGTTTTGTTTTCATGTGTCCAGTTTGTTACGTTATCGGTAATCAGGGTCGAGTTTGGAACAATAACTGTGGCACGGTCAAAGGTTTCAATCTCGGTAGAGCGCACAGAGATTTTTTTAACAGTACCTTCGCCACCCGAAGTTACAATCCAGTCGCCTGCCTTGATGGGTCTTTCGGCTAGCAGAATAAGACCTGAAACAAAGTTATTGACGATACTTTGCAGACCAAAACCAACGCCAACAGAAAGCGCACCTGCAACGATTGCCAGATTGGACAAATCAAAGCCCGCAGCGCTGACACCCAAAATAGCAGCTAGAATAAAACCGATATATCCAAATACGGTAGAAATTGAATTGCTGATACCAATATCAAGTTTGGTTGTCGGAAGAAGTTTGTTGTTTAGCCAGCTGCGCAGTGCAACGGTCACCGTGTAGCCGACAAAGAAAAGACCCAGCGCCAGCAAAATTGTCGATAGCGAAATGCTTAAGCCGCCAACCTCGAAACCAAAGAAAAGGTTTTTGAAGAGTTGGAAAAAGTCACTTGTGCGATAGCCCCAAGGCAACATCAAAAGTATACCTGCCGCCAGATAGACAATGAGTTTTAAAACGCCCGTGCCAAGAATAGAATACTGGTTGGCTGAAACATCTGTTGCATCACCGGACAGACTGGCAGCTTCGGCTTGTTGCTCTGACGTTGGAATTGCAAACAAGGCATCAATGGATCTTAAGAAGAGCCATGCTACACCCACAACGATGAGCCCAAAGACCAATTGTTGAGATAAAAACTCTGCCATGGCGACGTAGCCAAACAAGGCTGAACCAACAATGCCAACACTGACAACCCATACAATGATATTGAGGTAAAACCAAAGATTGGCTTTTCGTTGCGCATCAAGCAATTTCGCCCGCTTGCTGCCATCCTTGTAGTAGATCCACAATATCGAAAGCGACATGATGCCAATCACTAAAGCGGACAAGAAACTCAATCCCACCGTCACTTCAACTGGTGAGAAGAGCACAACGGATGTTGTATTCATGACTGATATGAAAAACGCGATAGCCAAACCGAAGACAACGATCTTTGAGATTTTTTGAGCAGCCAGATCTGAAACATTGGCTATACGCTCACCTTGCAAGTTGGGCGTAAGAATGATGCGCAAGAGTACAATCGCGACGATGTAAAAACACATCGCGATGAGAATGCCCATCAAAAATTGTGCGAACCGCTCCGTTAGCAGGAACAAAATCCAAAACAGCTCATAGATCGCGTAAATCAGAACGACAGGCAAAATCCCTTGTCGACAAAATCTGGCAAATCGAGAGCTGAAAAAATCCTGCTCTCCATCAGACATCTCATCATTGCTTAATCTTGGCGCAAGAAATCTTCTTGCCCGAATATAAATCAACGCAAACAGTGAAAGGAAAAATATAAGTGCCAAAATTTTCCAAGGCTTCTTTTTAAATTCCTTGAACATGATCGATAGGGAATCATCAAAAAGAAGAGTGAGGCTTCTGTAATAGCTTTTAAATCCACCAATAAATTTACCCCAAAAATTTGTGGTGAGAATGGATTTGTCGCGCGCAGAGATTGAACTGAAAAACCGCGATTGCCGCTCTTGATTGATTGTGCGTTGAACCTGTTGAGCCCTAACTGCGGCAAGACGGGCAGCTTTCACATCCGCGTCGACTTTTGCAAATTGCTGGTTAAGATCCGCACGACGCGCCTGAACGTCTTCAGATTCGGGTGGCTGGCCTTCTGCAGGTGCTTCACCCAATTCGGCAAGCTGCTGCTGTAACTGGTCGGCACGCGGCTGTAATTTGGCAATTTCCGCATTGGCCAAGGTTCTGATGCGTTCGGCTTCGGCAAAAAAGTCATCAAGCTCGTTGGCGCGAAGCCCTTCGCGCCCAAGACCTTGTGTGATCGAATCGAGTATTCCCGCCCACGAGGCAAGATCCACTTCCGCCTGTTGCAAATCGGGAATAGCAGGCGTGGTGCTGGTATTTACCGTCGTCGTTTGCGCCTGCACATTGTTCGCTATAATCGCGCCAAGCGATAGTGAAATGACAAACAGCAGAGTGGATAAAAAACGGATCATTGCAAACCTTCAAGTTAATGAAGATAGCCTATACATGATTCAGTTTTGAAATTCGAGTAAATACCGCGTCAGCAACCTGGCTTTATTGAACAGGCGTCACTGTATAGCCGTCATCGCGCAGAAGCTTTACCAGTCCGGTCTCACCCGGCAAATGCAATGCACCTACAGCAATGAAGGTTGAACCGGCTTTTAAAATTTCTTCTGAACGTTCAGCCATAAGAACATTGCGTTTATCAATCAATTCTTCTTGCAGTTGAAGCGCACCTTCGCCGCTACCCGATTTTGGCATGACTTCCTTCATCAGCGGAAATACAAAACCCATATTACCCTCAAGATAACTCTGCTTAAGCGTTTCAATCATATCAACCGCAAGATCGCCTGATGCAAGCGTCTCTTCCAGAGCCGAAACGTGATAGGATTCAGGCAGGGAGGCCAAGGCTTTCAGCTGTTCGGCGATTGTCTCCAGCCCTTTAACCTCGATGCCGGAGGTTTGTGCAAATTCAGCCAGTGCCGCATCCAATACCTTTGCACCGGACTGTTTTCTTTGTAATTCACAAACCGGCAAGGAAATGGTCGTTGCGATTAACCATGGCTGCATCCGATCCGCTAGAGGCATCGGAATGCCTCGAACGGTAACCGCTGCTTCGAGTTCATCTTCCAGATCATCTTCGACCAAATCGCGCAGAGTGCCTTCTGTCAAAAGCGTCAAATGCGCCAAACCGCCCATGGCTTTTTGCGCAGCAACCGGATCAAGTGCTTCAACTGATTCAATTACCAATGTATCGCTGCCAAGAATTGCCGCTTTAACATCTTCTCTCAAAGTCGCGATTTCAGGATCCGCCATGTGCATCGTCCCAAAAAGCCATGAAGGCTTTTGACCTTCCTTTTCAACTTTCCAGAAAATAGAATTGGCATTCATAACACCAGAGGCTTCCGCAACAATACGCTCATACGCAGCACTGTCTTCTGCCTTTAGTTTTTCAAGCAGATTATTCCCTTTGCAAGAAGCATCACTTTGGGCGGCTGCCTGATTTGGCAAACCCAAATTAGCGCCTACAAAAAAGGCAATCACAAGCAAGACTTTTAAAGCGCCCAAAACAAACAGGCTTTTTTCGCAAACAGACTCAAAACGCATGATCAATGCTTCTCCATAATTCTTATCAAGCCGATATAGCTCAAAAGGTTGGATATTGAATGAATCAGCAAAGTAAATAATGTATGAATATATTTTCCCTTTAAGCGCGCGGGTGAGCCTTGTCGTAAATATCCATCAGCCGCGATGTATCCACACTGGTATAAATCTGCGTAGTCGACAAACTCGCGTGACCCAACAATTCCTGAATGGTACGAAGGTCACCGCCACCCGCCAGCAAATGCGTTGCAAAGGAATGGCGAAGTGCGTGCGGCGTGGCACTGTCGGGCAGACCCAATGCGCCACGCAAAACCCGCATGGTCTTTTGCACAATGGCAGGTTGCAACGCCCCACCTTTTGCACCGCGAAACAGAATATCATCGCCGTCCATCACATAAGGACAAAGCTTTATGTAAGCTTCAACCGCCTCAACCACTTGCGGCAGAACTGGTACAAGACGCGTCACCCCACCCTTGCCCGTGACGCGAATGCTGCCTTTGTGAGCCGATTTCATCATGTTTGGTGTAAGCGAAAGCGCTTCACCGATGCGAAGTCCACAACCGTATAAAAGCGTCATAACAGCCGCATCACGAGCCGCAATCCACGGCATCTCGGACAAATGCTCACCTGCTTTCGTCAGCTTCATGGCCTGTGACGCTGGCAAGGCTTTCGGCAGGGTCTTGGGCTGTTTGGGCGAACGTGTTGCTGAAAGCCCTGCAGAATTTGCTAGACCTTTCTTTTCCAAAAACCGAATGAACGAACGAATGCCCGCAAGTCCGCGCCCAAGGGTACGAGCTTCAACCCCACCCTCACGGCGTCGAGCCATAAACCCACGCATGTCCAACGGCTTGAGGTCAGCAACATCGGCAATATCAGCCGGTTCCCCCACATGCCCCGTCAAATGCATCAAGAACTGGCGAACATCGCGCTCATAAGCATCCAATGTCTTGGGCGACATCCGCTTTTGATCGGAAGCCCAAGCAAGCCACGCAACCTTTTCCCGCGCAAGCCGAGGTGCGCAGTAAATAAGGAATTGTTCTTTGTCTGGATTTTGTGTCATGCGCGCAGGTTAACGCGATATGGTTAGGGAATGGTGAAAGCTTGTAAAGAGTGTGTCTATAGCATTTATACAAAAGATTGCATTAAATCCTCAATCACAAGAGAGTACTATAGAATTGGTGGTGTGACCGAAACTGATTTCCTAATGAGATGCGCCCTGCTAGTTACACCAGTTTTATAATATACAGACTTTCTTTGGTTTTTTGTTGTACCTAGTGTTACGTTTCGGGTTTCAGATATTTCTTGTTCACTCATACCGCTTGTTAAAAAGCCTACGAGTTCGGCTTCAGCATTTGTTAGACCATACAGCTTCTTCATTGGTTCTGGATCGAGGTTTGGAGATT
>CALFBU010000032.1 GCA_937951455.1 uncultured Rhizobiaceae group bacterium | reverse complement strand
ATTAGAATTGCTTAATCCAATCGCGCGGGCACGTTCATTCATTAGATTTGAAAATGCTGTCTCGGAACCGCCCAACCCTTCAGCGATTACAATAGAACCGTCATTTGCAGATTGAATGATCACACCGCGTATGAGGTCCCCCAATGGGATCTCTGAATTAAGTTTGGCAAACATTGTTGAGCCACCTGAGCTTGTTCCGCCCTTGCGCCAAGCATTCTCGCTGACGAAGAAATTGTCGTCCAACGAAAGATTACCATTCTTGAGCTGGTTGAAAACAACTTCCATCGTCATTATTTTAGCCAAGGACGCAGGCGGTATTTTTGCATCTGCTTCTTTTGCAAACAAGATAGTGCCCGTATCAGCATCCAGCAGAAGCGCTTGCTTTGCTTTCGTTTGATAAAGTTGAGCATTCGCCGACCCAACCATGATTAACATGATAAAAGCATGAAATAACGCTAAAGATAGAAGGCGATAGAAACTGAAAAACATGGCTCAATCATTTTTAATGGGGCTAATGTATTTTAGTTTTACCTTTGGATAGACCTGCATTCAAGCATTAGAATAATTATTCTTGAAAACTGGTATACTATTTTTGGGAATTTAGAGAAATACCAGCGCTTTTGGCTATTTCAAGTATCTTTGAAGTTTCTTCTTCCGCAACGATAAGAAGCAGTATGTCTCCTTGATGCCCATCAATGGAAATACGTTGCGAAATGCCATTATCTGCAAATAGCTTCTCGGCCTCATCATACGCTTTATTTGCAACAAATGGCCCAAACTCCAAACGTACGAGGTTTTTCATACCTGTTTGAGGTTCTTTTAATTTATAATTCCCAATTACCTTGTCAAAAGCGCGCAAAGCTTGATTGTTAGCATTATCAGCTGAATAACTGTTAATCAGTCCTGCTGGGCGGGGAACATTAGTGTTCTGTGTGCGTGCTGTAGGAACTGGCGCTGTAATTTTAATTGGCTGCGCCGTGGTTTGGGGTTGAGCCTGTGCCAAGACGACATCTCTTCCAGGTAAAGCCGGTATAGTATTTTGATCAACACGACCTGGGTTGTAGCTTGCCATCAATGTTTTTTCATCAAGTCCATGCAAAGGTGCTTTTCCTGCGTATTCCACCTTTACTTTAGCCACGCCTTGTTTGGTATACCCTAAAAGCTGTGCGGCACGGGCAGATAAATCAATTACGCGATTTTTTGAAAATGGGCCACGATCATTAACCCGAACCGTCACTGAGCTACCATTTTCAAGGTTCGTTACTTTCGCATAACTTGGCAATGGCATGGTTGGATGCGCGGCAGACAAGCCATATTGATCATAGACTTCACCATTAGCGGTTAAGCGACCATGAAAGTTAGGCCCATACCAGGAAGCAAGTCCTGTCTGGCGAAGGTTTGGATCTAGCTTGGGATAATATTTAATGCCTCGAATGGTATAAGGCTTGCCGATTTGATAACGACCGCCCCCTTTGCGCACGCCGCGTGTGGTTGTAACACGTGGGCTTCCCTTAACTCCAAAGGTTTTGGAAGAAAACTTTGTTACATTTGATGTTTCTGCAGGCAAATGTGCCAAAGTTTGAATTTGTGTTTCTGCAACGACTTCTTGTGTATCGTTGGTCAGTTCGGTCAGTGCAACACGATGATTACTTGCAGCTTCAGGCGTGGGAACATTTGCAATATTTACAGGCTTTGTGTTGCTACAACCAGCGATAACCGCCAATGCGATGACAAGAGAAGAGTATGTGCTCTTCCTGGCTTTAAAGCCAGAAGAAAGCTTATTTGCAAAACGCATTGATGTTTATCCCCGTCATCAATTCATATCAGAGCTGTATTTTATGCTCGTTACTGCATCTACAGCAATCATGGCAAGATTATAGCATAAACATATCAAATTACGGTTTTGCTAACAAATTACGACCAAACTTGTAACATATTTAACAAATTACTACCGAAGATAAAGCTAGCCCAGGCGCGCTGTACCCGAGCGGCCATCTTTTGATTTCCATTTAAGTTTGTTCCCACCAAGGTTTTCAAGCGTAAAACACTGTGTGCGACCATCATACCAAGTCGGGAACTTTTGGCACAACTCCTGACCTTTGATCCACCATTTGCCAGTTTCCTTCGGTGCGAAATATCTGCCCAAACCTGTACCTGTTCCATCGCCCTTTACAGAGCCATTGGATCGATACACGAGAGGAAACTCAACACCAAACCGCGTTGCTAACAATACACGCTGCCCCACAACAGTCTGTTTGATCTGTGTTGAATTTAATATTTCTGCATAAGAAACGCTTGGTGATAAAAGAGCAAGAGACAGAATGAGTGCGCGTAATTTCATGATATTTCCCGTTTGGGTTTCGTTATTTGAGATACGTTTAATCTGGTGCAATAGTTTCAAATTACCAGTGATTCATTCGATCACAAATTCATACATTTTATTCAAAGGATATTAATCTAATTTGTATAGATCTATGCACAAAGCGATTTAGTTGCATAGATGTGGAGAAAATGCATGTTTGACCAGTCCTCAAAAACCATTGAAGTTTCAGTTAGAATGCTCGATGGCGCAACACTGCGTGGGGGGCTCATGCAGACCCAAACAGCAACATCGCTAGAAGGTGTTCTTTCCAAAGACACACCCTTTCTGGAATTTATCTCGAAAGATGGTCAGCGCAAATTTATTCTAAAAAATCAAATTGCTTATGTTGAACCTGTGGAACCGTTGAGAAAGCCGGTATTGGTAAATCCAAAAGATAGCCGATATATTGACGCTTTCACCATGTTGGGTGTTCGCAAGGAATGTACATTTGATGAAGCCAAAATGGCTTATCACCGTTTGGCAAAACAATACCACCCTGACAATTACTCAGGCGTCGACCTTCCAGAAGAAGTGCAGCGTTATGTGACTGACATGTTCAGGCAGATCAATACGGCCTTTACGGAAGTGCGCTCAGAAATACAAACCGCTGCTTAGAAATTAAATTCCTGACTTTCACAATTGACAGAGTGCAAAACCGTATTTACCTATCTACAGATAGATAATATTCTTTTCAGGTTTTGTTTTGGCTCAAAATAAATATGACGTCGCAATTATTGGCGCAGGGATTTCGGGCCTTTCTTCTGCAGTTTTGCTACAAGAAGCCGGCAAGTCAGTTTGCGTTCTTGAAGCAAGGATGATTCCGGGTGGACGAGTTCGATCTGTTGTCGATAAACGCACAGGAAAGCATTTGGCTGATCTGGGACCTACGTGGGTATGGCCGATGTATCAACCCGTTGTGACCGAGTGGCTTGATAGATTGGAATTGAACGTTTTTGAGCAATTCGACAAAGGCAACGCCATCTTGGATTATGGTTCCGAACAGGATGTCGAAGCTCGCTATTTGCCAGGTCAGGAAGGAAACATGCGTGTCGAAGGCGGAACTAAGGCGATAATCAATTCCTTGTTATCTGAGTTAAATGATAAAACTGTATTTTATGAAGCGGCTGTTCAGAGCATATCTTCAAAAGATAATATGATCATTCTGAAAACAAACAATTCCGAGATTGAAACAGTATTAGCAAATCAAACCATCCTAGCAATCCCTCCCCGCATCGCAATCAATACATTAAGTTGGGAAGTTGAATTACCACAAGAACTAAAACATGCCCTTGACATGATGCCGACTTGGATGGCGCCTCATGCCAAGGTTTCTATCGTTTACGAGAAGGCCTTTTGGCGCGAGCAAGGCTTATCTGGGCGCATAGCCAGTCGTGCTGGTCCTATTGTCGAAGGTCATGATCATTGTAGTCAGGATGGTAAAACATCGGCACTATGGGGTTTTATCGGTTGGCCGCATGACATGCGCATATCGATGGGTAAAGAAATGGAAAAGCAAGTTCAAGCACAGTTAAAAAGATGTTTTGGGGACGATAGTCCAAACCCAATTTCGATTACCATTGAAGATTGGGCACTGGATCCTTTGGTGACTTCGCAAAACGATTTGATTGGCCCCATGCATCATCCAAGTGTTGGACCTGAAGTTCTTCGCAAGGGACATTTCAACAACAGCATTTGGTTTGCAGGTGCAGAAGTAGCGAAACGCAGTCCTGGACTTATCGAAGGTGCATTTGATGCCGCCAATCATGCGGCATCAAACATTTTAAAACTATAAAAGATTGAATTATGCAGCAGCCAAGTCTCTCTCAATATGGCGTAAGTGTCCTGTCTTAATCCAGACACGAGCACCTTGAGAACCTACTTTGGCCTTCACAGTTGATCCGACTGGCACACGTAACCATGAAAGCTGCTTGAGTTGGTCGTGACTTTCCTCAAAACTTCCATCGATTACAAGGATTTTAACTCCACCCATTCCATCTCGGCACCATGCAGCACAACGCGTTCATCAAAATCTGCATTAATTTTCATTTGCCTACTCCGGTCTTGTAGATACTCGATAACATTTTACTCATTGGTAGATATTTCAGTAAATATTATTACCAATGGCGCCACCATTTAAAAGATGAATTGTTCTCTCCATCTCACGAAGAAATGATCTCGAGTGCAAGTCATACCAACGGGAACGAATTATGTGGTTTAAGAGGCTTGTTTCGAAATTTTAGAAATATGGCGGAGAGGGTGGGATTCGAACCCACGGTACGCTTGCACGCACGCCGGTTTTCAAAACCGGTACATTCGGCCACTCTGTCACCTCTCCTGATGCCTGTTGTGGCTAGTGGTAAGGCTATGCGATATTCATTACGCTTTTTCAAGCCTTATTTTACACTTGAAACAAAAAAGGGAGCATTAAAGCCCCCTTCTCTAATATCTGACTAATCAAGCTTATTGTGGAAGCTGATCGTCAACGCCTTTGACATAGAAATTCATGCCAAGCAGCGTTCCAACGTCTGCTTTTTCACCGTCTTTTAGCCACTCAGTGCCGTCTTGCTTTGTAATAGGACCTGTAAAAGGTTCAAATTCATTTGATTTGATTTTGGCTTCGATTTCTTCTGCAGCTTTTGCAGTCTCTGGCTTCATGTTTGTGTATGGCGCCATGACAACATCACCTTTATCCATACCCAACCAGACATCATGCTGCTTCCAGGTGCCGTCCATGACCGCTTTCACGCGCTCGATGTAATAAGGTGACCAATCATCAATAATGGCTGTCAGTTGAACATCTTTACCAAAGTTGATCATGTCTGAGGCTTGACCGAAAGCTTTTACGCCTTTTTCCTGAGCAACCTGCATGGCAGCAGTCGAGTCTGTGTGCTGGGTTAGAATATCAGCGCCTTGTGCCACAAGTGTATTGGCAGCATCCGCTTCCTTGCCCGGGTCAAACCATGAGTTTACCCATACAACTTTCAGTTTGAAATCCGGGTTCACAGATTGAGCACCCAAAATGAATGAGTTGATGCCGCGCACAACTTCAGGAATCGGGAAGGAAGCAATGTAACCTGCTACGCCTGTCTTTGATTCCATGGCAGCAATTTTACCTTGCACGTAACGGCCTTGATAAAACTTGCCACTGTAAGTCGAAACATTTTCGCTCTCACGCTTAAAGCCTGTGGCATGTTCAAATTTCACATCTGGAAATTTTTTAGCTACCTTGTTGGTAGGTTCCATGTAGCCAAATGAAGTTGTGAAAATGATGTTACAGCCAGAACGTGCAAAACGCTCGATTGCGCGTTCCGCATCAGCACCTTCAGGAACGCTTTCCTGATAGGCAGTTTCAACGCCAAGTTCTTTTTCTACAGCCAAACGGCCTTGATCATGCTGGTAAGACCAACCGAAATCACCAATCGGCCCAACATATACGAAACATGCCTTTGTATCGGCTGCTTGTGCTACAATTGTTGTCGCAAGCAGTCCAAGACCCAGTCCTGCCACTGAGGACAAAAATGTTGCTAAGAGTTTTTTCATGAGTGTAATCCTTTTACCCTGTTATAAGTTGACGTTTTCCAAGTACGCTTATTGTTATTTTCTATCTATCTGGCACAAACCCTTTGCCAAGGGAAGATGGTGTATTCATCATTGTCAGCCTGCGGTTTTGTGAAATAATCACAAGCACGAGAATAGTTGCTATATAAGGCAGCGCGGACAAAAATTGAGTGGGGATTTTGAAGCCAAGCGCTTGAATATGCAACTGTGCGATGCCTACCGCACCGAATAAATATGCACCTATCAACACCCTATTAGGCCTCCAGGATGCAAACACCACCAAGGCAAGCGCAATCCAGCCCCTACCCGCTGTCATGTTTTCAATCCATTGCGTTGTGTAAACAAGCGATAAATGCGCACCCGCCAAGCCAGAACAGGCACCGCCAAACATAACCGCCAGATACCGTGTTTTGACAACGGAAAGCCCAAGCGAATGCGCTGATGAATGGCTATCGCCAACCGAACGCAAGATCAGGCCTGCTCGCGTTTTGAATAAAAACCAACTTACCCCGAAGAGTAAGATAATTGAGAAATAGAAAATTATGTCCTGTTGGAAAAACAATTTCCCAATAAACGGAATGTCTGAAAGAAACGGAACGATTATGGGTTCAAGCTTCACACCAGGAATGCCAACAAAAGCTTCTCCCCATAGACCTGAAAGACCCAGACCCAAAATTGTTAGCGCAAGTCCAGTAGCGACCTGATTGGTCACAAGGCTAATGGTGAGAAAGGCAAACAATAGTGAGAATAATATACCGACGATGATAGCTGCAAGCGCGCCAATGTATGGATTGCCCGTGTAGATTGCAAAGGCAAAGCCTGAGATCGCACCCATGATCATCATGCCTTCAACACCAAGATTTAAAACACCTGAGCGCTCCGTAACCAATTCACCAAGCGCTGCGATCAGCAACGGTGTCGCTGCCGTAAATACGGTAAGCAGAATTGCCTCAACGAGCCCCATGCGTTGCTCCCTTATTGTAAAACCGCCATGAATGACCAAAGCTTATCTTGTGATGAATAAGTGTGTCGCAAGCCAGCACAAAAAACAGTAACAGACCTTGGAAAACATTTGCGATCTTATCGGTCACATTCAGCGAAATTTGAACTGCCTCTCCCCCCAAAAATGAAAGTGCCAATACAATTCCTGCAGCGAAAATACCAAGTGGGTTCAAGCGTCCAAGGAAAGCGACAATAATGGCAATAAAACCATATCCAGGTGATATTGATGGCCGTAACTGCTGGATCGCGCCAGAGACCTCTGCAATGCCAGCAAGCCCCGCAAAGGCACCAGATACGAGAAAGACAAAAATCGTCGTACCTTTCGGCGAAAAGCCTGCAAACCGCCCTGCTCTCGGTGCTTGACCGATGACCTGAATTTCAAAGCCTTTCATGGTTTTGGATAATAAAAACCAAACAACCAAAACACCAATAATCGCAAACAGCATGCCATAATGCATACGTCCTGATGAAAGCATTTCTGGCAAGACTTGCCATTCTGAAAAGCTGATTGAACCTGGGAAGTTAAATCCTTGTGGATTTCTAAAAGGACCACGCACAATCCAGTCAAGAAAATGACCTGCTATGTAAACCAGCATGAGAGACGTTAGAATTTCATTTGTTCCAAAACGGTTTTTTAGAAACGCTGGAATAAAAGCCCAAGCCATACCACCCAGAATACCGAAAATGAGCATCAATGGCAGGATACTAAAGCTTGTGTAGGTTGGAAAGAAAACAGGTAATGCGGCGCCTGCGATACCGCCCATGATAAGCTGACCTTCCGCACCAATATTCCAATTGCCTGAGCGAAAGCAAAGGCAAAGACCTGTTGCGATCAGGATTAAGGGCGAGGCCTTTATTGCCAGCTCATGCAGCGACCAGGTATCCATTAAGGGCTCAAGAAAATACACATAAAGAGCGTGTAATGGATTATGTCCCATTATCGCGAAAAGGATGCCGCCGAAAAACAGCATTAAACCCAGTGCAATGAATGGCGAAAAATACGCAAAAAGTGTGGAGGCACTGCCCCGCTTCTCCAGTCGAATGCTAAAATCAGGCTGCATGTTTGCCCTCATTTTCATCCACTCCGGCCATGAGGAGGCCTATTTCTTCACGCGATGTATCTGCGGCATTCATAGCCGGTGATAAATGCCCGTCAAACATCACAGCTACTTTGTCGGAAAGCTCAAAGATTTCATCGAGATCCTGCGATATAATCAGTACCGCAGTGCCGGAACGGGCAAGATCAACAATCGATTGACGGATATGGGCAGCTGCGCCTGCATCCACTCCCCAGCTTGGTTGGTTGATCACAAGGACAGATGGTTGCCTGTCCAGCTCTCGACCAATAATGAACTTTTGTAGATTTCCACCTGATAAAGATCCGGCCAGCGGATCGACATCTGCTTTTCGCACATCCATGACCTCGCACACGCGTTTTGTTGCTTTATCAACCATCTCACGCCAGATGAGACCAATTCGGCCAAGCTTTTGAAAAGCAACATCATCAGACTTGTGTCGTGCCAAAAGCATGTTGTCACTCAAGTGAAAATCTGCGATTGCGCCGTGCCCCAAACGCTCTTCAGGTACAAATGAAGCGCCAAGTCTACGTCTTTGATTGATGGTAAAATGCCCAACCTTATGATCACGAATTCGAATGGTATCGGGTTTTAATGCAGTAACCTCACCAGAAATCGCATCAAAAAGCTCTGATTGACCGTTTCCCGCAATACCCGCAATGCCTAGTACTTCGCCT
>CALFBU010000031.1 GCA_937951455.1 uncultured Rhizobiaceae group bacterium | reverse complement strand
CTCTTCAAGGATTTGATTACCAGCTGCAAATTGCTTTTCAATTGTGCTGGAGTTTTCTGACAATCTTGTATCAAGGGCTTTCACACTTGCTTCCATTCTTTCAGCAGCAGCGATAGATTTTTCGTCCAATGCGTTTGCGATCTGATGTGCGCCCTGGCTAAGTTTTGAAGAAAGGCTGTTGGTGCGTTCTTCAATCGCTTTGCTAAAAGTTTCGGTCGTGCCGTCTACAATTGTAGCAAAGCCTTGTGTTTGTGCATTCATTGCATTGGCAAATTCAGACTGTTTTGCGTCAAGTGTTTTTGCAAATTCTTCTTTGCTCGATGCAATCGACGAATTCATATTGTCTGCCGTTGCATTCAGCGTTTGAGTGAGATCATCAGATGTTTGTTTAAGCGTTGCGTTGAGTTCAGCGGCTTTTTTCTCTGTCGCTGAGAGATTCTCTTGCGCTGCATTTGCAAAATTGATTGTGCTGGATTTAACAGCATCTTCAACCTGTTTGGTTTTGCTGGTGATTATTTCTTCAACTGCTTTTGTATTTTCCGTCAATTGATCAGCCTGGCTTTGCAGTTTTTCTACTGTGCCATCAACTTGCTGGGTAAGGACTTGACCAAATCCTGACAGTTTGTCGCCTATGGTCAGGCCAATCGCTTCTGTGCGTTCTTGAAGTACTTTACCAAGCGCTTCCGTACGCATTCCAAGTGCGCTGACAAGGTTGTTGCCAGAGGTTGTTAGGCTTTCATCAATTGCGCCTAGATTGTTCTCAATTGACGAATTGATTTGATTGCCAGCCTCTGAGACCTGGCTGGCAAATTCGCTCGCACGGATAGAAAGATTATCGCCAATTTGTTGTGTAAGGGCGTCACCTTTTTTCTCAAATTCCTCGGTGCTGTTTTCAAGTTTTCCAATTATGCTGTCGCCAACTTGGGTGAGGGACCTTGCAATATCAGCACTTTGTTGTCCAAGATTTTGTGTAAGCTCTGCATGGCTTTTCTCAAACTCTTTAACTGTTTTTAGATTTTGCTCGGTTAGATCGGCTGCACTTGCGCTCATTATTTCTTTAACCGAAGCGCTGCCACTTGCTATCATATTTGAGAAATCTACGGTTTTCTCGTTCATTTCCTTGCGGAACTGGACGCGACCCTCTTCAATTTTTTGAATGGTTGTGTTGCTTTGTTCCGCAATTTCAGAAGTTGTTGATCTAAGCAAGCTATTAACAGAATTGCCTGCTGACTCCATGACTTTTTCAAGCTCAGCTGTTTTTTGACCAAAGCTTTCGTCGAATTGCTTCTTTCCTGCTTCAAGTTTTTCATCAATCAGCGCTGTTGCTTGTTGAAGGCCGGCTGTTCTGGTTTCCAGTAGTCTAGCAACTGCCTTCCCATTGGTTGTGATGGTATTAGCCATTGTATCAGTGGAGCGACCGATGTTGACTTCCAAATCTTCTTTGGCAGCCGAAATTTTGGCGTTTAGTTTGTCGCCAGTCGTTGCAAGCAGGTTGATTAATCCCTCGCTTGTTTCTGACAATTTCGACGTAATGGTATCACTGCGAAGTTCAAGCGTATCACTCATCGTCATGGTTGCATTGCGAAGTGTGTCTTCAATTTTGGAGCTAACAACCTGAATGTCTGATGTAAGATTTGAATGTGTATTTGAAATCGCTGACTTCAATTGGTCAGCGTGGTGAACCATTGTGTCGCGTTCTGTGCCAATTTCGTCAACCAGTCTTCTAAGGCGTACTTCTGAATCACCATAGGAGCGCTCAAGGTTCATGACTTCCTTTTGAACCATGAATTCCAGTTCGCCTGCACGTGCGATGGCACGTTCCACACCGTCGCCGATTGCATTCACTTCACGGCGAATTGCGCGACCTACAGTAGCAACCGAATTGCTTGCGGTATTTTCAGGTTGCAAGAGTTGAATGGCAGCTTCTGTCATTGAATTTGCCGCATGGCGCATTTCTTGCGAACGGCGAACTAGCACAGCAAACGCCCATAAAGGCAGGAGCGGTAAGAGTGCAACCGCCGCAAACGTCATGAGCTGTGATGAATTGAAAAACGAGCTGATTTGAAAATTAGCATCAAGTGTCGGCCAGATATTCACGTAACCGTAGTATGCGCAAGCTAAAAGCCATGCGACCGACACAAGAAATGTCATTAGAAATACGCGGCTTTTTGGTTTTTGCTGAATAGAATATATCAGGCTTGCAAGTTCAGGATTTATTTCATCATTCGCTGCGGCTGGCGGGGAGGCCGGTGGTTGAGCGTCTATGTCAGAAAGTGATTTGAGACTGTCAGGAGCTTGATTGTCAATATCGGTTGAAGAAAGTTCATCACTGACCGAGTTTTTAACATCTGATGCAGCATCTTCAATCTTTGCTTCAATTGCGTTCAAATCGTCAGCACCCTCTGTGAAGTCCACAGAAAGAGCTTCTTCAACCGCGTTTAATGCAGCTTCGCCTGTAATATCTTGTTTGGCTTTGCTAGCCATGATCCCACGCCTTATACTTACTAAAATTACTGGTGTTGAGACTTACCCCGTCAACTTTTCAGTTTTTGCATACATTATATAGCATAACAAGAATTCTGGCACGCAATTCCCTAAAAACTTAAAATAAGGTTAACGAAATTAAGTATATTCGCGTACGTAATGCGTAAATGAAGTGGCGCATATTAATAAAAAATTCGTCAGTTGTTGGTACTCTTTTCGTGAAGAAGTTATCAGGAGTTCCCATGAATATGGCATTAAAGGTGGATGTTGCCGAAGCATGTAAATCTGCTGGAACAGAGAAACCTATTGATTTGGTTCATCTTTCCAGACTGACAATGGGAGACAAGGATCTTGAACTTGATGTTTTGAAAATGTTTCTTGCTCAAATTCCCAACTATCTGCAGATGATGAAATCAGCGCAAAACAGCGATCAAATCTATGTTGCAGCGCATACTATAAAAGGTGCAGCAAGTAATGTTGGTGCTTTTCCACTAGCACAAATGGCAAGAGACGCGGAGCTAAACCAATGTTTTGCGAAGCAAGATATTCTCGATGAACTTAGCAGGATTACAGAATATGTGTCATTGCTGGCGGTTGAGGCATAAGTACTGCGGTTTTATAACGTCTTGACTAACTGTGTTATGTTGATAAACGACTGATTAGTTTTCAATTCACAGATACAATACAAGGCTTTGACATGGCTAAAATTACTTACATTACACATGATGATCAGCGTTTTGAGGTAGAGGCTCCGAACGGTTCAACCGTCATGGAAACCGCCATCAAGAATTCTGTCCCTGGCATTGAGGCAGAATGTGGTGGAGCATGTGCTTGTGCGACATGTCATGTTTATGTTGATGACGCTTGGAAAGAAGCAGTCGGTGGCCCAGAGGCAATGGAAGAAGACATGCTTGATTTTGCATGGGAAGTGCAGCCGACATCGCGCCTATCTTGTCAGGTAAAGGTCACAGATGCTCTTGACGGTCTCGTTGTCCGCATTCCGGAAAAACAAGCGTAAGTTGCTGTAAATAAAAGTATATCCTAATAACTTCTATTCAAGCCGACATGTTTCATGTCGGCTTTTTTGTTATTGCATCGTAATTTATGCATGACATGAATTCTGTGCGCTGATAGCTTTTTAACAATCGAAAATCATAGGTATCTGTCATGAGTTCATATTTAGCGAGTCCATTGGAATTTCCCATTACACATCCTGAAGGCTTTCCGATCCTTGATGGGGAACCCGTATTTGATGCTGCCAAACATCTGCAAATAGAAATGCCGGATACGATTATATCGCTCAAGGAGTTTGGTTATAGGGACGAAGCGATTGCTGAGTGTCCCTGTGATTTCGGGATTACCAATGTATTTCGAATTCTTAGTGATGAGGGTGCCGAATGCATGTTGGAAGTGGCGCGCATGTTAGAGCCATACGTCAAAAGCAATGCGCGGATTTCGCGTAATGTTCGTGGTGGCGCTTATCAATCGAAGTTCCTGCGTGATTTATGCCAATCACCTGAATTGACTGAAGCGGTTTCCAAAATTTGCGGTTCACCCATGTTGCCACATACAATCCCGCATCAATTAGGTCATATGAATTATAATCCAAAGGAGGTCGGTGAAAACGTTGATAAATGGCACGTCGACACGCTTCGGATTGATTTTGTGATGTTTGTAACCGACCCAAATTCTGTTGTGGGGGGTGAATTTGAATATTATCTGGGCACGAAGGAAGAGGTGGCAGAGCTAAAAAAGCAAGGTAAACCGCTTGATCCTGCCAAAATCAAGGCGCCCGTATTGCCAGGGCCTGGTTATGCGGTTCTGCAACAAGGCAATATGGTCGTTCACCGCGCCAAAGCTCTGACAGAGCTGGGGGAACGCATTACCATGGTCAACGGCTATGTGCCGCGAGATGTGAGTTTTCCCGATTATACGCGCTTCGACCAGCTTTATCTGGTCGACCCTGAACACATGGCAGCAAGTGAATACATGCGCCATGTCTCATGGATGGGCCGCGAACTCCTGGACGGCC
>CALFBU010000030.1 GCA_937951455.1 uncultured Rhizobiaceae group bacterium | reverse complement strand
GGGTGTATTCCTTGTGGCGCGCATGTCGCCATTGTTTGAATATTCAACGACCGCGCTTGCAGTTGTAACTTTGATCGGCGCGACAACTGCATTCTTTGCAGCGACCATCGGCTTGGTCCAAAACGATATCAAACGCGTGATTGCTTATTCAACCTGTTCCCAGCTTGGGTATATGTTTGTAGCGCTTGGCGTCGGTGCATATGGTGCTGCTATTTTCCACCTGTTCACACACGCATTCTTTAAGGCGCTTTTGTTCCTAGGTGCTGGTTCTGTTATTCACGCTGTCTCAGACGAGCAAGACATGCGTAAAATGGGCGGTCTTCGCAAACACATCCCGAAAACATACTGGATGATGGTCATTGGCACGGTTGCGCTAACCGGTCTTGGTATTCCAGGCACTGTCATCGGAACAGCGGGCTTCTTCTCAAAAGACGCGATCATTGAAAGTGCCTATGTTGGTCAAAATGCCTATGCGATGTATGCTTTCATTCTGCTGGTAATCGCTGCACTTTTCACAAGCTTCTATTCATGGCGCCTGATCTTCATGACGTTCCACGGCAAGCCACGCGCTTCCGTGGATGTGATGAGCCACGTTCATGAATCACCAAACGTGATGCTGATCCCGCTTTATATTCTTGCCGTTGGTGCTTTGTTTGCAGGCGTTGTTTTTCATCATGCTTTTGTGGGACATGTAACAGGTGGCGATAATGAATTATGGTACAATGAATTCTGGCGCACAGCGCTTTATTCCTCACCCTCCAATACGGTGCTTGAAACATTCCAGCAGGTTCCGAAGCTGGTTAAATGGTCTCCTGCCATAGTAATGGTAATTGGCTTCCTGCTTGCCTGGTGGATGTATATCAAATCTCCTTATATTCCGAAGGAATTGGCAAAACAGCATCCTGGCCTTTATTCATTCCTGTTGAACAAATGGTACTTCGATGAACTTTACGATTTCATCTTTGTGCGTCCGGCAAAGTGGATCGGTCACTTCCTTTGGAAAAAAGGGGACGGTTGGTTGATTGATGGCTTTGGTCCCAATGGCATTTCAGCCCGGGTGCTGGATGTGACTGGCAAGGTTGTCAAACTACAGTCCGGCTATCTATACCACTACGCCTTCGCAATGATGATTGGAATTGCTGCCTTGATTACCTGGTCTATGTTTGGAGGAGCAGGCTAATGACTGACTGGCCAATTCTCACAATGATAACATTCATGCCGCTTGTTGGCGCGCTGATGATTATGCTTATTCCAACAGACAACGCAGTTGCAGAACGCAACATCAAAAATGTTGCCTTGTTTACAACTGTAATTACATTCATAGCCTCGCTCTACATCTGGGTAAACTTTGATGAAACAACCGCTGGGTTCCAGTTCGTAGAACGCTACGAGTGGATTGGCTCGTTCATGTCTTACCACATGGGCGTCGACGGCATTTCCATGTTGTTTGTCATTTTGTCTACCTTCCTGATGCCGTTTTGTATTCTGGCAAGCTGGAAAAGCGTCACAAAGGACGTCAAGTCCTATATGATTGCCTTCTTGGTTCTAGAAGCCTTCATGATTGGTGTGTTCTGCGCACTTGATATCATGTTGTTCTACATCTTCTTCGAAGCAGGTCTTATTCCGATGTTCCTGATCATCGGCATCTGGGGCGGAAAGCGCCGTGTATATGCGAGTTTCAAGTTCTTCCTATATACCTTGCTTGGTTCGGTTTTGATGCTTTTGGCCATCATGGCGATCTACTGGCAAACACAAACCACTGACATTGTTCTGCTGCTGGATCCGTCACGCGCTGAATCAGTCATCCCAGCCTCCATGCAGACCTGGTTATGGTTGGCATTCTTTGCTTCCTTTGCAGTGAAAATGCCAATGTGGCCAGTGCATACCTGGCTGCCGGATGCACACGTCGAAGCGCCTACTGCGGGCTCAGTTGTCCTTGCTGCAATCCTGCTGAAAATGGGTGGCTACGGCTTCCTGCGTTTCTCTATCCCCATGTTCCCGGTCGCAAGCGATGACTTTGCAATGTTGGTGTTTGTATTATCAGCAATCGCGATCATTTATACATCGCTCGTTGCCTTGATGCAGGAAGATATCAAAAAGCTGATTGCATATTCATCCGTTGCTCACATGGGCTATGTCACCATGGGCATCTTCACGATGAATGCAAACGGCGTTCAGGGCAGTCTGTATCAAATGCTCTCGCATGGTCTCGTATCCGGTGCGCTCTTTTTGTGTGTTGGCGTCGTCTATGATCGCATGCATACACGTGAGATTGCCGCGTACGGTGGCCTTGTAAACCGCATGCCAAAATATGCAGTCGTATTCCTGATCTTTACCATGGCAAATGTCGGGCTTCCTGGAACGTCAGGTTTTGTGGGTGAATTCCTTGTCCTGCTCGGCATTTTTCAGGTCAATACCTGGATTGCGCTCTTTGCAACAACAGGTGTTATTTTATCTGCAGCATATGGTCTGTGGCTCTATCGCCGCGTTGTACTCGGCAGTCTTGACAAGGAAAGCCTCAAGTCAATTCTGGATTTGGATTTACGTGAGAAGGCTATCATTTATCCGCTTGTGGTGCTTGTTATCTTCTACGGTGTTTATCCAATGCCAGTGTTTGATGCGACAGAAGCTTCAGTCAACAATCTAATCGTAAATTATCAAGCAGCCCTTGAAGCTGCAAAAGAAACCGCTCAGGCAAGCCTGAAATAAGAAAACGAGAATTCCGATGCAAGAAACATTGCAGGCATTTATTGCAGAACAAAACATAGGTTTACTGGGTGCAGAGCTTTGGCTCGCAGTGGGTGTGCTTGTCTTGTTGATGGTTGGCGTTTTTTCAGGCGAACGTGCACACTCTCAGGTGACAGGATTATCACTTGCAGTCATCGTTGCGGCCGCGATTGGATTGTTCCTAACCGATGAACGCGGCACAGCCATGAACGGCGCTTTCATTCTGGATAACTTCGCTTGGTTCATGAAGCTTTTAACGCTTCTTGGTTCTGCCTTGGCAATTATCATGTCCGTCAATTACATGAAACGAGAAGGCGTTATCAATTTTGAA
>CALFBU010000029.1 GCA_937951455.1 uncultured Rhizobiaceae group bacterium | reverse complement strand
CTCAACACACAAATCGCCGGCACTGTTGATTTCATGGAACCAGAAGAAGTTTCAGCTCCCGGCATTTCATACGCCATGGCAGATGCTACAACCGAAGAGGCGCTAACGGACGCAGGATTTGGCAAATCAGGTTTTCCAGGTCCACTCTTCTTTGCAGCGCCTCCTGTGGAACTTGAGTGGCAACACCGCTTTGATTTGATCGGCCGCACCAGCGAAGGTGAGATCGGCTATGAACGCATGTTGGCCTCAGCCCGTGAGCACAAACAGGAAAGAATGCACAGCCTGATTCAATTGGGAACCATCGCATTTCAATTGGCTGAAAAATACGAAACGCAAGGTTTGCCCATATCGCTATCGACCGCATGCGCTTCGGGTGCAACAGCTCTGCAACAAGGCATCGAAGCCATTCGTCGTGGCGATACAGACGCTGCCCTTTGCGTGGCATCCGATGGCTCGGTTACTGCAGAAGGCCTAATTCGCTTCGGGCTTTTGTCAGCGCTTACTACACACAACCAAGATGAGCCAAGCAAGGCTTCGCGTCCATTTTCAAAAGATCGTAGCGGCTTTGTCATGTCGGAAGGTTCTGCGGCACTTGTACTTGAAACCCTTGAACACGCAACAAACCGCGGCGCAAAAATTTATGGCACAATCCGTGGCGTTGGCGAAAAAGCAGATAGCTTCCACCGCACAAGATCAAGCCCTGATGGCGCACCTGTGATTACCGCGATTTCCGAGGCCATTAAAGACGCTGGCATTACGCCAGATGATATCAGCTACGTAAACGCACACGGCACGTCTACACCTGAGAATGATCGCATGGAATATAATTCACTGCATGCCGTCTTTGGTGACAAAATCCACTCGACACCGATTTCATCAAGCAAGTCGATGATTGGTCACACATTGACAGCTGCGGGTGCGATTGAGGCGGTGATCTCATTCAAAACCATGCAAGAAGGTACAATAACGCCGACAATCAACTACGAGACACCAGACCCTGACATTCCACTGGATGTCGTACCAAATGAAAAGCGTGATGCGGATGTGGCAAATATATTGTCAAACTCATTCGGCTTTGGCGGGCAAAATGCATGCCTTGTATTTGGACGCGATGTAGCCTAACCAGCATTCAACACTAATTTTAAAATATCGGAGAGAGCCTTGCGCGCACTTCAACTTGTTTCAGACCGCGAAGTAAAAATTACAGATGTCCCTGCGCCAGCAGATCCAGGCCAAGGCGAAGTCCAGTTCAAAACGAAGGTTGTTGCTCTAAACCATATCGATGTATGGGGCTGGCGTGGTATGGCATTTGCCAAGCGAAAACTGCCGATGACAGTCGGTGCAGAAGCATCTGGCGAGATCACGAAAGTAGGCCCGGGTGTCACACACTTAAAAGTTGGCGATCTTGTATCCATCTATGGCGCACCAACCTGTGGCACATGTCGCCCTTGTCGTGAAGGCCGTGATAACCACTGCGAGCATCCTGCAGGCGTTCATGGTTTCCATTTGGATGGCTACGGTCAAGAGCTCTCAAACATGCCCGCAAGAAACTGCATCAAGGCACCTGTTGGCGTAACCGATATCGGCGCCGCACTCGCCCCCGTGACCTTTGGCACTGTCGAGCACATGTTCTTCGACAACGCGAAACTTGAATCAGGTGAAACAGTTCTCATTCACGCTGGCGGGTCTGGCATCGGCTCTGCTGCCATTCAGCTTGCAAAGAAAATCGGCTGTACCGTCATAACCACTGTTGGTTCTGATGATAAAATTGAGAAATGTATAGAGCTTGGTGCTGATCACGTCATCAACTACCGAGAAGATCGCTTTGAAGGCGCTGTTCGCAAAATCACAAAGAAAAAAGGCGTGGACGTGGTCTTTGAGCACGTCGGCAAAGACACTTGGGCAGGCTCCATGTTGAGCATGCGCCCGGGTGGCCGTTTGGTGACTTGTGGATCAACGTCAGGCGTTTCTGCTGACACAAACCTGATGATGCTGTTCCAGCGTCAATTGCGCTTAATTGGCTCTTTTGGGTGCCGTATGCAAAATATTACTGATGCGATGGAAAAAATGGCCAAAGGCATTGTTCATCCAGTGGTGGATTCAGAAGTTGAATTTGGTGACATCCAAACGGCTCTTGAACGCATGGAAGCCCGTAAAGTGTTCGGCAAAATCATCATGCGGGTAAATGACTAGGCTTCCTCATGGAACCAACAATCCGAAAAACCTATATCTTTTTAAGAAATGCGCGGGACTGGCTTCTCGCGCAATTCTTTTTTGGCTTCATAGCAATTCTAAAACTATTCCCTGCCGATAGCGCTATCTGGTTTGTCTCCGAAGCGGCCAAGGGCTTGGGCATGTGGTACCCGCGCACAAAGCTGGCACGCAAAAATCTCAAACTAGCCTTCCCTGAAAAATCAGACGAGGAAATTGAAACGATCCTGCATGACATGTGGCGCAATTTGGGGCGCGTTGCGGCAGAGTATGTTTATCTCGATCAAATCTTTGACTTCAATGAAGAAGACCAATCGAAAGGTCGCGTAGAAATCAGGGGCGAAGAACATTTCGAAAGTCTAAAGGCATTGGATGGTCCAGCCGTTTGCTTCACAGGCCATACCGGCAATTGGGAAATCCTGCCGATCGGCGCTGCTGCCTACGGACTTAACATCACAGCCCTCTTTCGTCCGCCAAACAATCAATATATGGCAAAACGTGTACTTTCAGCCAGAACAACCAATATGGGGCATCTCGTTCCTTCCAAAGCGGGCGCATCCTGGGCATTGGCCAATGTAATGGATGAAGGCGGCAAAGTGGGTGTACTGGTAGATCAGTTTTTTGGACGCGGTTACGAAATAGAATTTTTGGGCCGCCAAACTATGGCAAATCCCTTGCCCTCGAAACTGGCACGACAATACGATTGCCCCATCTACCCTGCACGTTGCGTGAGATTGCCGAAAGGTCGTTTCAGGCTTGAAATTGAAGCGCCCTTGGAAATTCCCCGCAAACCCAATGGCAACATAGATACCGCGCAACTAACACAAGACGTCAATGATTGCGTCGCGCGCTGGGTACGCGAATACCCTGAGCAATGGCTATGGCTTCACAAGCGCTGGCGTCCAGATGTTATGGAAAAACTTGCTGCGGCAAAAGCACAAAAGCAGGCAAAGAAAAACGCGCGCCAATAGCAAACATCAGCGCACGTTTATACCTGTTTAATGCCAAAGCTTAGTGTGTAATTCTAACTCTGAAATTACGCTTTCCATATTTTTGAACCATGCTGAAAAGCTTGGCTGCGTTTGCCGTATGCACTCTCACACAACCAGCAGATGCCGGACGCCCAAGACGCTTGGTTTGATTTGTTCCGTGAATTGCAAAATTACCGCTATAGAAAATAGCATATGGCATCGGCGCGTTATTATAACGGCTGGATTTATGATTTTTAGATAACCACTTGGCATTCCAAGTGCCTGTTGGCGTAACCTTGCCTTTACGCGCGGTCGAAACTGGCCAAACGTATTTCAGCTTTCCGTTTTGATAAACGCGCATTTTTTGTTGTGATATGTCGACTTTTGCTTCAATTCTAGCGGCGTGTGATGGAGTGCTTAAAACTCCAAAAAAGACCGTCAGGGTAATCAGGAAATACTTCATTACTTTCTCCCACCTTTAACTCTAAACTACTGCCCCAATTTAGCCATATTACACCAAATACCCTAATTTATCCATATGAAGGTCGTTAAACTTGTATTTATTGGTAAATGACGTGATTTCTTCGCTATAAACAGAGCAAAACAACACCAGTCCTTGTAACAATCTAAAACCTGCATTAGAAATAAATGGTTCAATGAACCTATGCATAAGGAACGCCGTGCGCGTTAAAATACTATGAGCGTCAATACAAAAATTAAAGCTCTCACCCCTCCAGATATCACGGAAATGAAAGGCAAGGAACCGATTGTATGTCTCACCGCATACACCACACCCATTGCCCGCATGATCGATGAACATACAGATCTTGTCTTGGTCGGTGATAGCGTTGGCATGGTTATGCATGGCATGCCTAATACATTGGGTGTTACAATGGACATGATGATCCTTCATGGTAAAGCGGTGCGACGGGGGTTAAAACGCCCTCTTCTCGTAATGGACATGCCATTTGGCTCTTATGAAAAAAGTAAAGAACAAGCATTTGAAAACGCCGCTATTTTGATGCGCGAAACCGAATGCGGTGCAGTTAAACTTGAAGGCGGACAGGTTATGGCGGAAACAATCCGCTATTTGGTGGATCGCGGTATACCCGTGATGGCGCATATTGGCTTAACACCACAATCGGTCAACGTCTTTGGAGGCTATAAAACACAAGGTAAAGGCGATGATTCAAAACGTATCATGGATGATGCAATATCCGTTCAGGAGGCGGGCGCATTCTCAGTTGTATGCGAGAAAATGCCAGACCCGTTAGCGCGTAAAGTTACTAAAAAGCTTGATATTCCCACAGTTGGCATTGGTGCATCCGTATATTGCGATGGTCAGATATTAGTCATCGATGACATGCTTGGAATGTTTACCGACTTCAAACCAAAATTCGTAAAGCGCTTTGCAAACCTTGGCGAGCAGGTCCAGGAAATGGCCAAGGAATATGCAGATGAGGTCAAGAGCAGGAAGTTCCCTACTCCCGATCATGTATATGATTACGCAGGCGAAGAGTAAAACACTATGAGCGTCGAAATTATTCGCGATGTCACAGGCATTCGCGCACGCGCTACAGAACTCAAAAAAAATAATAAAACAGTTTGCCTCGTTCCAACCATGGGTGGGCTGCACGCGGGGCACTTGAGTTTAATCGCAAAAGCAAGAGAAGTTGCAGATCATGTCGTCGTCTCAATTTTTGTAAACCCAAAACAGTTTAACAATCCCGATGATCTCAAAACTTACCCAAGCGATGAAGAAGACGACGTAAAAAGCATTGAAAAAGAAGGCGCTGATGTGGTTTTCATACCGTCAGTCGAAGAAATGTATCCGCAAGAGTTTGCGACAGACGTAAAGGTCACAGCTGGTATAGATATTCTATGTGACGCACATCGACCAGGACATTTTGGTGGTGTCGCAACCGTTGTAACAAAATTATTTCTGCAAGTCGGAGCCGATTACGCCTGCTTTGGCGAAAAAGATTACCAGCAGCTCTTCATCATAGAACGTCTCGTAGACGACTTGAATATACCGATAAAAATAATCCCAGCACCCACCGTGCGCGAAAAAGATGGTCTCGCCATGTCTTCACGCAATGCCCGCCTCAAAAAGGCAGACCGCAAACTGGCACCAAAATTACATAAAACAATGCAAAAAATAAAAGAGGATATTCATAACGGTGTGGATATTGAAACAGCTTGTGCTGCAAACCAACAAAAGTTGGAATCTACCGGTGACTTTAAAGTGGAATATCTTGAAGTACGTTGTGGTAAGAAAATGGTTTTAATGAAGGAACTTGGCAGTGAGTGCAGGCTGTTTGCTGCTGCCTGGTTAGGTGGAGTCCGCCTGATTGACAATATTAAACTGTAACGAGGTTATTGAGCTTCATCCAAACCCAACAAGGTAGAAATTCTTGAAACCAAATTAACCTCAAACTCATGAAACTGTTTGTCACTGAGTGATATATCTTTCATTAATTTTAAAACCTCACGGCGTTTGCTTTCTGGCATTTCACGTATGATTTGAATAATGGAGTTGATGCTGTCCGGCTTGTTGCAAGTCTCGGAAACAATATCTTCGAACATCAGGAATTCGTCTTCGGAAACGTTCAAATAACTTTCCAGTAAATGACGATAGAGCTGAGTTTCCTCGCGCTTTACACGCCCATCTGCCTGAACTGTGCTGTATAAAAGAATACCAATCGCAATTCTTGGGTCCTCCTGCGAGAGCTTGATAATTTCATTATCACCTGCATCCAGGACTTTTAGAAAGTTTTCAAAAGATGAATACATAAGCCGTACCCCAAATTGTACAGTTTAAAGACGTATCAGATCATTATCACACTTTTTGCGGATTACGATAGATAAGCATCAGATTTTGTTTAAAAGTATCGGTATATTCATACAAAACGCAAAAAGCAGCTGCCACAAGCAACTGCTTTTATAAACTTGCTATCACCTCTCTAAACGCTGAGAAATGATATGG
>CALFBU010000028.1 GCA_937951455.1 uncultured Rhizobiaceae group bacterium | reverse complement strand
TGTAATTTGTGTTGAAGCAATTGCTGGCAAAAAACCACATCACATGGACAAAAAGAAAATTCCTGGTTGTACTTATTGCCATCCGCAAATCGCATCAGTCGGTTTAACGGAAGCTCAGGCCAAAGAAGCAGGCTACGAGTTGAAAGTGGGCCGTTTCCCATTCATGGGGAACGGTAAGGCAATTGCACTTGGAGAACCTGAAGGTTTGATCAAGACCGTTTTTGACAAAAAGACAGGCCAACTTCTGGGTGCACATATGATTGGTCATGAAGTTACAGAGCTTATTCAAGGCTATGTGGTTGCTATGAACCTTGAGACAACGGAAGAAGACCTTATAAACGCCGTATTCCCACATCCGACCTTGTCTGAAATGATGCATGAAAGCGTCTTGGATGCCTATGACCGTGTGGTGCATATGTAAACTTAAAAAATAATCACTATATATCTAACTTGGATATATAAAGGAAAATGCATTGGGTCTGATAGGATTATTAGTCGTCGGCTTTATCGCTGGCTGGATTGCGCAAAAAGTCATGAAGCGTGATCATGGAATGTTCAAGAACATTCTGGTAGGCATAATTGGTTCATTTGTGGGTGGCTTGCTGGCAGGTGGATTGGGTATTGTAGCAATCGGGTTTGTTGGCAACATTGTCATAGCAGCGGTTGGTGCCGTATTGTTTTTATGGGTCTATGACCAAATACGAAATAAGTAGGTTTGAATGGTAACTGTAGTAGACACAACGAAGCGGGAAATTCGCCACCCTGAAAAGGCGCATCGG
The DNA here is from genome assembly GCA_937951455.1 of uncultured Rhizobiaceae group bacterium. Lineage (GTDB taxonomy): Bacteria > Pseudomonadota > Alphaproteobacteria > Rhizobiales > Rhizobiaceae > JAALLB01. The sequence continues at coordinate 2,111 of CALFBU010000028.1, read as the reverse complement.
CCTGAAAATCCGATCAAGAAAAAACCCGATTGGATACGTGTGAAAGCGGGTGGTTCTGCTGTCTATCAGGAAACGGCACAAATCATCAAAGATAATAATCTGGTCACAGTTTGTGGTGAGGCGGGCTGCCCAAATATTGGCGAGTGCTGGTCAAAGAAACACGCAACCATGATGATCATGGGCGATACCTGCACGAGAGCATGCGCGTTTTGTAATGTAAAAACGGGCATTCCCGCGCCTTTGGATCCAAAAGAACCAGAAAACGTGGCCAAGGCTGTTGCCAAACTTGGGCTTAATCACGTGGTGATTACATCCGTTGACCGCGACGATCTGGATGATGGTGGCGCGCAACACTTTGTTGAAACGATTGAAGCCATTCGCGGCTTATCACCTGATACAACCATCGAGATTTTGACACCTGACTTCTTGCGTAAAGAAGGCGCAATCGAAAAAGTAGCACTGGCAAAACCGGATGTATTTAATCACAACCTTGAGACAGTTTCTTCAAAATATCTTACTGTTCGCCCCGGCGCACGCTATTTCCATTCAATCCGCTTATTGCAAATGGTGAAGGAAGTAGATCCAACAATCTTTACAAAATCAGGCATCATGGTTGGTTTTGGTGAACATCGAAATGAAGTGCTACAACTGATGGATGACCTACGTTCCGCTGATGTTGATTTCATTACGATTGGTCAATATTTGCAACCCACATCGCATCACCATGAATTGGTTGAATTTGTAACACCTGAGCAATTCAAGTCTTACGAAACAACGGCCTATGCAAAAGGCTTTTTGATGGTTTCTTCGACACCGCTAACGCGTTCATCACACCATGCAGGCGAGGATTTCGCAAAACTCAAAGCTGCGCGTGAGGCCGCCAACTAAAATGCCGAAGTTAGACAAAAAGCACATCGTCAATCATACTGCAGAAAATATGTATAAGCTTGTTTGCGATGTGGAGAAATATCCGAAATTCGTGCCGCTCTGTCAGTCCTTGACGGTTAAGTCATCCAAAGAACGTGATGGCAAAATGTTGATGATGGCCGATATGACGATGGCCTATAAAATGCTAAGCGAGACGTTTACAACGCAAGTGTTGATGAACCATGAGGCCTTGCAAATTGACGTTAAATACATCGAAGGTCCTTTTAAACATCTCGACAACCATTGGAAGTTCAAGGATATTGAAGGCGGAAAATGCGAAGTATCATTTCTGCTGGATTATGAACTTCGAAGCAAAATGCTGGCTATGGCAGCGGGTGCGGTCTTTGACATGGCATTTGGAAAATTTGTCGAGGCTTTTGAAAAACGCGCCGATGAAGTCTACGCTTAAGTTTCCTCTGGATCATCCAATCCGTAACCAAGCAACATCTCCAAGGCTTCCTTGATCGTTTCACGACGAACCTCATCACGGCTCATATCTGCAAAGTTAAAGTCTTCGACAAATGCACCTTCCTCATCTGAAGTAGCAACAGCGATGTAAACAATACCGACTGGCTTTGTTTCCGTGCCACCACCGGGCCCAGCGACCCCTGTGACCGCAACGGCGGCATTGACACCAGATTGCTTGATCGCACCGATTGCCATTTCAGAGGCAACTTGTGCGGAGACTGCGCCGTGTTCTGCAATCAGTTCTGAGCTAACGCCCAGCACTTCGCTTTTGGCTTCATTTGAGTATGTAATAAAACCGCGATCAAAAACCGCAGATGAACCACCAACCGATGTAATGCAGCCGCCGATTAAACCTCCCGTACAGGACTCTGCCGTTGCTAATGTAAAACCAGCTTCGCCAAACTCCTTGATGACTTGTTGCGCAATCGTAGCGAGTTCTTCATCAAACATTTTTTATCATCCCGAAAGAAACGCTAACAGTTGCAAGGGCTGCAATGCCTTCTTCACGTCCTATAAATCCAATTTTTTCATTCGTTGTTGCCTTGACCGAAACACGCGACAGTTCCACATCACAAATGCTGGAAACCTGTTCACGCATGGCATCGCGGTGCGGGCCAATCTTGGGCGCTTCGCAAATGATTGTTACATCCATGTTGGTGATAAAACCACCCGCTTCACGAACCAGTTTGACCGCATGTTCAATAAAGCGATCCGAT
>CALFBU010000027.1 GCA_937951455.1 uncultured Rhizobiaceae group bacterium | reverse complement strand
GATCAGGAATATTTGGCGAAAAATATGCCATCTGAATAAAAGGGAAGACGATAATGGGAATGTTGATTTTAGGCTTGGCGCTTTTCATCGGAATGCACATGGTGCGCATTGTTGCTCCTAGCTTGCGTGATGCAGGCATTGCAAAATTGGGAGGTACTGGCTGGAAAATACTTTATACGGTTATTTCTATTGCTGGTGTTTATCTTATGGGCAAGGGCTATGGCGCTTATCGGGCTGAAGGGTCACCCATTTTATATGATCCACCTTTATGGATGGGACATATCACTATTTTGCTGATGGCTTTGGCTTTCATTTTTGTCGTTGCTGGCAACCTTCCAATGACGGGGCATATCAAGGAAAAACTAAAACACCCGATGCTAATCAGCATTAAAACATGGGCCATTGCGCACCTTCTGATCAATGGTGATGTCGCAAGCGTTGTCTTGTTCGGCAGCATGCTCGCATGGGCGGTCGTTTCGGTGATTGCAATCAAGAAGCGTGGGGGCATGCCACCCGTTGCAACCTCCGCCAAGGCAGATGTTATTTCTATCGTGATAGGCCTTGCGCTCTGGCTTGCTTTTGCCATGTGGCTTCACACATGGTTGATAGGCGTGTCAGCGATTGCATAAGGGGATACTTATCGCTAAAAGGGCAATAAGTTTTTACCTAATTCGGATTTGAAAGAATGTCAGACGACAGTTTTATGCGCGAAGTCGAAGACGAACTTCGCAGCGACAAAGTAAGTGATTTTTGGAAAAAGTATAAATACTTCGTTATTGGCGGTGCGGTAGCGATTGTTATTGGTACTGCAGGCTATCGCTTTTGGGACAGTTACTCTCAAAAGGTGGCTGGCGTTTCTGGCGATCAGTTTTTAAGCGCGATTGAATTGTCCAATGAGGGCAAGCACGATGAAGCGATTGCGCAACTTGAAACGTTAAGCAAGGAAGGTGTGGGCGAATACCCAGCTCTTGCGCAGATCAGGCTTGCAGCAGAATTTGCCAAAAAAGGCGAGACAGAAAAAGCAATTGAAGCCTTTGACAAGATTGCCAACGATACCGGTTTCAATGAAACCTTGAGAAATGTTGCGCGCTTGCGTTCAGGTCTTTTACTGGTTGATACAGGCACATACGATCAGGTCTCGGATCGCTTGCAGTCCATGTCTGAAACGGGAAAGTCATTCAGACATTCCGCACGTGAGGGTTTGGGTCTGTCCGCCTGGAAGCACGAAAAATATGAAGATGCGCTGGTTTGGTTTACAGCCATTGCAGATGACCAGGGTTCGCCAAACGGTATACGTGCGCGCGCAGGTGTCATGCTACAATTGCTTGCAGGCAAAGGGTTCACGCCAGAAGAAACGCAAGCCAGTTAATTTTATCGCCAGCAGATGTTGGCCAAGGCCTAAGTCATGAGTTTTACAGTCGCCATTATTGGTCGCCCGAATGTGGGCAAGTCCACTCTTTTCAATCGTCTGGTTGGAAAGCGTTTGGCATTGGTTGATGATACGCCTGGTGTCACACGCGATCGTCGCTTTGCCGAAGCGTCCATTGCCTCGCTAGAGTTTAATGTGATTGATACCGCTGGTCTTGAACAAGCCCATGAAGACAGCCTTCAAGGCCGCATGTGGGAACAAACCAGTGCTGCTATTGATGAAGCAGACGTCTGTTTGTTTCTCATTGACAGCCGCGCTGGCGTTCTGCCTGATGACAGAACCTTTGCAAAAATTCTGCGCAAATCACAAAAGCCCGTCATTTTGGTTGCCAATAAAATGGAAGGCAAACCGGGCGAGGGCGGTTATTATGATGCTTTCTCCTTGGGCTGTGGTGACCCTGTCCCGATTTCGGCCGAACACGGTCAAGGCATGGCAGATTTGCATGATGCTCTGGTCAATGCCGTAGGCGAAGAAGTGGCGTTTCCGGAAGAAGTGGAAGCGGACGATGAAGAAAACCGCGTCTTGAAAATTGCCATCGTTGGCCGTCCCAATGCGGGCAAGTCCACGCTGATTAATCAGATGGTCGGCGATGAGCGTATGCTGACAGGGCCCGAGGCAGGCATCACGCGGGATTCCATATCTGTTGATTGGGAGTGGGAGGGGCGCACGATCAGGCTTTATGATACGGCAGGCATGCGCAAAAAAGCTCGCGTTCAGGAAAAACTGGAAAAGCTCTCCGTTTCCGATGGGCTTCGTTCCATTCAATATGCCGAAGTCGTAATCGTAGTTCTGGATTGCACAATTCCATTTGAAAAACAGGATGTGCAAATTATTGATCTGATTATCCGTGAAGGCCGCGCACCTGTCATCGCCCTTAACAAATGGGATTTGATCGAAGATCGCCAAGAAACGCTCAAAGAACTGCTGTTGCAATCGCAAGAAGCGATTTCTCAGGTTAAAAATCTAAAAGTCATTCCAATCTCTGGTGAAACAGGCGAGGGGCTGGATAAACTTATGGAGGCGGTCAACGAAGTTGATGCAGCCTGGAACCGCCGTATTCCAACCGCTCCGCTGAACCGTTGGCTGGAAGGGGTGCAATATCACCATCCACCGCCAGCCGTTTCAGGTCGACGCATCAAGCTTAAATATGTAACACAAGCCAAAAGCCGCCCACCGACATTTATGGTGTCCAGCTCACGCGCCGATGCATTGCCGGATTCGTATGTGAAATATTTGATCAATTCGATACGCAAAGAGTTTAACCTGGACGCTGTGCCAATTAGGCTGTTCGTACGCGCTGGCGAAAACCCTTATGCAAATAAGAAAAAGCGGAATAATTAGATTATTCTTTTTCTGAGTTCAGCAAAATCATTAAAGACGAAATACTCCGCTTTAAGGTTTCTTTTGATGCTTGGGATCTGGATAGGATTCGCAACCCCACATATTGTGTAAGCAGTAAGTCTGCCAATTGGCCTAATCGTTCTTTTGAAAGTTCTGCATGTTGCGACGAATCTTTTAAAGCGATCTCAAAGCCCGATTTCATCTTATTGAGAAGACCATGCACCGCTTCTGAAATTTGCTTATCATTATGGGCAGGACCTGCTGCCGCTGAACATAAAAGGCACCCTCTATAATCTTCTTGTTCAATTGCACTTAGGACAGAGGCAAAGAGCTTGTCGATACGATCAAGGCCGTCTTTTAAATTTTCATCGCCTAGTAACTGTGTGGCTTTTTCGACTTCTGCTTCGTCATAGCGATGTAGTATATTTATAAAGAGAGACTTTTTATCTTTATAGGCTTTATAGAGACTGCCTCTGGTGAGTCCCATGCCTTTGAGCAGTTCGGGCAGGGATGCACCTTCATAGCCGTGCGCCCAAAATACATTCATCGCACCCTCAAGCGCTTTATCTTCATTAAATTCACGAGGTCTGGCCAAATGTCATATCCTTAAGTGTTTTCACTTTATATATATTAGGAACTAATTAGTCCACAATTCACGCTTCTGTGTTCATTTTGTGTATTCTTGTGTTTTGTACCAATTGGTTCCTAATGCTATTGCTTGTTCATCGGCAACGTTCCTCCCCGTTGCTGACTAAGACAACAAACTTTTAAACAAGGAAATTTTGAAATGAAAAAAGCACTTTTAAATATCGCAGGCGTAGCACTCGCAACAATGGTCGTCATGGCTCCAATCTCTGCAAGCGCAGATTCTGTTGCTGCCAAAGGTTCATTCACTGGTGCAAGTGATCACATCACAACTGGCGGTGTTTCAATCGTCAAAACTGCAAACGGCGGCGCTGTCGTGATCCTAGACTCGAACTTCTCACTTGATGGCGCACCAGACCCACGCGTTGGCTTCGGAAAAGACGGCAAATTTGTCGAAGCATCAGATTTGGGCGCTTTGACCAGCAAAGAAGGTCTTCAGGTCTACATCGTGCCAGCAAGCGTTAGTGTTGATGACTTCAACGAAGTTTACATCTGGTGCAAGAAATTTGGTGTGCCACTAGGCATTGCTTCAATCAACTAAACCCAATCCATACAATTTTGCCAGCAAGCAGCCATGCTTGCTGGTAACTGCAAAGAAAAGGAACATACAATGCGTTTTATAACAAAAGAATTTCATGCCTATCTGGATTACCCTGTTGCACTTGGATTGATGGCAATGCCTTTCATGTTGGGTCTGGGGGCCGTAAATGAATTGGCTTCATGGCTTTCAGTTGCCACAGGTTTTGCAGCACTGATGCTGACAATTCTAACCGATCACC
>CALFBU010000026.1 GCA_937951455.1 uncultured Rhizobiaceae group bacterium | reverse complement strand
GCACAAGCGGGGCGACATCTTTGGCAGGCCAATTGCGCGTCATGAGTTCGGCACGCGCAGTTGCTGGGTCAGGCGCATTACGGATAAGTTTGATGACTTCATCAATATTGGCGACAGCAATAGCCAAGCCAACCAAAACATGCGCGCGAATACGTGCCTTGTTAAGCAGGAACTTGGTGCGACGCGTTACAACCTCTTCACGGAATGATACGAACGCGCGAAGCATGTCCATCAAGTTCATCTGCTCAGGTTTGCCACCATTAAGCGCCACAAAGTTACAACCAAAAGACGTTTGGAGCGGCGTGTAACGATAAAGCTGGTTAAGAACCACATCGGCAACGGCATCACGCTTGAGTTCAATCACAACGCGGTAGCCATCACGGTCGGACTCGTCACGGATATCAGAAATACCCTCAACGCGCTTATCGCGCACGAGTTCAGCCATTTTCTCAATCATGGAGGCTTTGTTGACCTGATAAGGCACTTCCGTGACAACCAAAGCCAGACGATCACCACGTATGGTTTCTTCTTCTACCTTGGAGCGCATTAAGACAGAACCACGCCCAGTCTCATATGCGGAACGAATGCCACTGCGCCCTAAAATCATCGCACCAGTTGGAAAATCAGGCCCGGGAATAATCTGCATGATCTCTTCCAGAGAGACCGAAGGGTTTTCAATCAACGCCAGACAGCCATCGATCAACTCGCCCAGGTTATGTGGTGGAATATTGGTCGCCATGCCAACCGCAATACCGCCAGCACCATTGGCAAGAAGATTGGGAAACTTCGCAGGAATAACGACAGGTTCACGCTCGGAATTATCGTAGTTATCCTGAAAGTCGACGGTGTCTTTATCGATGTCGGACAGCAGTTCGTGAGCGGCTTTTGCCAAACGCGATTCCGTATAACGCATGGCAGCCGCTTTATCGCCATCGATTGAACCGAAATTACCCTGACCATCAATCAGCGGCAAACGAAGCGAGAAATCCTGCGCCATACGCACCATGGCGTCATAAATCGCCGTATCACCATGCGGGTGATATTTACCGATTACGTCACCCACAATACGCGCAGACTTGCGGTAAGGCTTGTTCCAGTCATAACCATTTTCATGCATCGAATATAAAATTCTGCGATGCACAGGCTTGAGGCCATCACGCACATCTGGAAGCGCCCTGCTCACGATCACGCTCATCGCATAATCAAGATAAGATCTGCTCATTTCCTCAATAATGGAAATGGGTTTAATATCGAAAGGATCGCTGCCTGAACCTGGGGTATTTGCTTCGTCTGACAAGAGTATTCACCTAATTATGTAATTCACTAGTCATCTTATCCGATTCCCTTGAATCAGCCAAATCTGCTTGGTCAAATGAAATATTTTTTACCCAATGATTTCAATGGATTAAATACTTATACAAAAGCAAAATCAAATTAATTGGGTAGCCAAGCACCCGATAGCCTGATATCGAGATTTCATGTTTGAATTTGACAATATATTAAACGCATTTTTTACGCTTTTTGTGACGATTGACCCCGTTGGTCTGGCACCAATATTCATAGGTGTCACGGTCGGTATGAGCACCCACCAACGCAAGTCTGTGGCTTTGCGCGCTTGTATAATCGCACTTGGGCTGATGGTTTTATTCCTGCTGGCGGGTCAAATCATTTTGGATACACTTGGCATCACCATTCATGCCTTTAGAGTAGCGGGCGGTCTATTACTCTTTTATACTGCCTTTGAAATGGTATTTGGTGCCCGTCAGGAGCGTAAGGAAAAAACAACTGAAACTGCTATTTCGCAAGATCATATTGAAAACCTGGCAGTCTTCCCGCTCGCTCTGCCACTTATTGCAGGCCCAGGTGCGATATCAGCCACCATCCTCCTATCAACGCAGTTTGAAAGCGGCTGGGAATGGCGCGGCGTTCTGTTCCTAGTAATCGCTTTTGTAATCCTATTGGTATTCATAGCGTTTATCGCTTCAGAACTTCTAAGCAAATATTTGGGCAATACAGGCCGTATGATCATGACGCGGCTCTTGGGCGTACTACTGGCTGCTTTATCAGTACAATTCGTAATAGACGGCGTAAAAGCACTCGTGGCTTAACTGATGATTCGTTTAAATTGTTCGATGTCTTCTTCCGCACCTTCAAGCGCAAATAGGACGCCTCTTTCGTTGAACTGCCGATCTTGGACGCTAAGGTTTGCTAGTTTTATCTGTCGTTCAACCTCGGAGGACGTTTCAAAACTTGTCTGATGGGTAAAATTTACGATCCGTTTCCACTCGATTAAATCAGCCTTTTGAATTGCCAAATTGGAAGCGCCAGCATAAGCACGCGCCAATCCGCCCGTACCGAGCTTTGTGCCACCAAAGTAACGCGTTACAATCATTCCGACATTGATCAGGTTAGCACCAATCAATGTCTTAAGGACAGGCATGCCAGACGTGCCTGCAGGTTCACCATCATCCTTGGCATTTTCTTGGATTTGATTGCTATCAGAAATAGTCCGAAAAGCGGTAATGTGGTGAGATGCTTTGCCATGCAGTTTTCGTTGCGCATCAAGCTTATTATCGAAAATATCATAAGGAACCAGATTGGCTATAAACCGTGAACCTTTTTCTTCCAATTCAGCTTCATAGGGTTTTGAGACTGTCTTAAACGTCAATCTGTTCAATTGCCTTAAAAATTACTGCTCACAGGAAGCGGTACGACAATCTCCTTACCGCCTAGCCCATGAACGGAATCATTAGCCCGAACGATCACCGTACTGACACCTACTGGTATGTTTATACTGCCTGAGCGTGTAAAAGGTTGCTCGTTGACATGAGGATGTGCAAGCACTCTGGTTCCATAAACCGTACCATCTTGACCAACAACTTCCCAACGATTGGCGAAATGTTCCCAACCCTCATCCGCATGGCGAACGGTTACAGAAAAACTATAAGACCCGCTAGAGCCACTAACTTGTACATCAACAACATCAGCTTCTCCGGCAAATGCAGATTGCACCAAAACCATGAAGGTGATCACGACACCCAATAAACCACGCATTTAGCTCTCCTCACACACGTCATTGACTAAACAATCTCAGTTCATGAAAGCATTATAGCGGATTCGCATTTCACCCTCAAACAAGCGTTTTAAAATAGAGACAGGCCTAAACAGAGTGAGCTGTTTAAGCCTGCATGGGAGTTTAATTATGGCAGTAGCGCTTAATAGCTATTGGCGTCTACACATTTGTTCTGGCGTTTATCCCATTTTTCACCTGCAGCGCATTGTTTTTTATCTTTGGCAAAGACGGCCGTTGAAGGAGCGACCAGAGCGGCAGCCGATACAATAGCGAGCGTCATGAATATCTTTTGTACGATGGTTTTCATTGTATTAATCCTTGTTTTTGTTTCGATAAACAAAGACATGCAACAGTGATCGCCTTACCTCAAATAAACTTCTGTAGAAAAAAAGTGACGAGAAAAACAAAAATAAAAATGAATAATTTTCAAGTATCGGTTTTACTGGATGCAACCGAGTTTGCATATAGTGCCAATAATAAAAGCCCTATTGGAAAACTAGCGCCAACAACATCACTTCCAAACCGTCCACCAATGCCGGCGACTAAAAAAGCGATGGATAAAGGAAAAACAAACCTCAAAAACAACATTGCAATGGTTCCCAAGACGCCACTGACGACCATAATCGCAGATAAAAGCACAGCGGAAATTCCAAGCATCGCGTATTTAATTACCGTAAGTGGCCATTGAACGGAATAGGTTTCCCCGCCTGTAAGTGCTTTGAAAACAAGTGCATTTTCGGAAAAATCTGCCAATACGACAAATAATAATGCAGTTAAAATCATCCGAACGATAGGACGGCTACCACGCGTTTGAAAAGCGGTTGCCAAAAGCGCAAATCCGGCGCCAAACGTAATGGGAAAAAGAATATCCAGAAAAAATACGATCTGAGCAGTTTTCAAAGGCGCAGTCGCTTGTAAAACACCGCCCATGGCAGGTACCGCATCAACCCCGCCTGGTAGCGTCGCCATTACAATGGCAAAAAGGATTGCAATGCCCGTGGCAATTGCCAATAAAACTGAAGCATTCGACAAGATCTCAGAACTCATTTTTGAAAGCCGCTGAACTCTGTTTTCAGGTGTAGATTTGAATTCAGAAAGAGTTTCACCAGAAACCAATGCGGCAGGTACAACAGAAGCATCTTGCCTCATTTTGCGCCAGCTGGTCGCATCCGTGTTTGCAAATTTTAAAGTATCATTGCGGGTTTCAACTGTAGTATTTTTAAGTTGATCTTCATTCGCAGATCTTTTGGCAGCGCTTTTCTTGGATTGTTTGAGCTTTTGGCTTTTATCAGAATTCAAGTTTGAATTTGCAAACTTTGCAAGCGCTTTCCTAGAAGAGAGCTTTTTGCGCTTCTTCTTAATTTCTTCCGACTTTTTGGATGAAATCTTTTTTTCTAACTTCTTCTTGGCCATGCTTTTTCCAATATTATCATAGCCGCATCTTTAAACATTATAATGGCTCAAAATCAGAAAGCAATTTTGAGCCATTTTATCTTTTCCCTAGAACGGAATTTCGTCGTCAATATCACCGCCAGATGGACCACCAAAGCCACCGCCCTGGTTGCCGCCACCGATCTGACCACCACCTGATGGACCAGATTGACCAAAGCTTCCGCCACCCTGGTCATAGCCACCGCCGCCGCCCTGATTGTCATTACGACCATCAAGCATGGTCAAAACGCCATTGTAGTTTTGCAACACAACTTCAGTAGACCAACGGTCTTTACCTTCATTATCCTGCCATTTGCGGGTTTGAAGCTGGCCTTCGATATAAACCTTTGAGCCTTTTTTAACATAGTTCTCAATCACACGGCAAAGGCCTTCATTGAAGACAACCACACGGTGCCATTCCGTCTTTTCACGGCGCTCACCTGTATTCTTGTCTTTCCAAGTATCAGAAGTCGCGATGCTCAAATTGGCAATTGGACGCCCATCTTGCGTACGTTTGATATCCGGGTCTGCGCCCAGATTACCGATCAAAATCACCTTGTTGACACTACCTGCCATGATACTCTCCAAACATTGAACGCCTAAAAGCGCATATCTATAAAAACTTTAGTGCACTTTGCCCTATTTGCCTTGCAAACTCGACCGCCCGCTTTATCTTTCCACATATAACAGACAAATCATTTGTTCCTATTATGTTCTCTTTTCTGTAAGATTTCAAGGATGAATCACTCTAGCCTTCTCTTGTGTGGATAAATATATGGCCGACCTTAAGAACATTTCTGTGCGTGGTGCGCGAGAACATAACTTGAAAAACATCGATATTGATCTGCCGCGCGACAAGCTGATTGTGATTACAGGCCTCTCAGGATCAGGCAAATCATCGCTCGCCTTTGACACAATCTACGCGGAAGGCCAGCGCCGCTATGTGGAAAGTCTATCGGCTTACGCACGTCAGTTCCTCGAGATGATGCAAAAACCGGATGTCGACCAAATCGACGGTCTCTCACCTGCAATTTCAATTGAACAAAAAACAACTTCAAAAAACCCACGCTCTACCGTGGGAACCGTGACGGAAATCTACGACTATATGCGCCTGCTGTTTGCACGCGTTGGCATACCCTATTCACCCGCCACAGGTTTACCGATTGAAAGCCAGACCATTTCCCAGATGGTTGACCGCATCATGGCTTTGGAAGACGGTCAGCGTCTCTATCTGCTCGCACCCATCGTTCAGGGACGCAAAGGTGAATACAAAAAAGAACTCGCCGAACTTACCAAAAAAGGCTTTCAGCGCGTAAAGGTCGACGGTACGCTTTACGAAATTGCAGACGTGCCTGCCCTTGATAAAAAATACAAGCATGACATCGACGTTGTCGTAGACCGTGTTGTGGTGCGTGATGATATCGCCACCCGCTTGGCAGACAGTCTCCAAACAGCGCTTGGTCTTTCAGAAGGTTTGGCGATTGCTGAACTGGCTGACAAACCCTTACCATCTGAAGAAACTGCTGCCGGTGGTTCCAAAAACAAATCGCTCAATGCAACGCATGAAACACTCGTCTTTTCAGAAAAATTTGCTTGCCCCGTTTCAGGCTTCACCATCTCGGAGATCGAACCGCGACTCTTTTCGTTCAACAACCCCTTCGGTGCCTGCCCAACCTGTGATGGCCTTGGTACACAAAAAGGCATGGACGCGGACATGGTTGTGCCAGACGACAGCCTTACGCTTCGTGGTGGCGCCATACTGCCATGGTCAAAGTCTTCAACGCCCTCACCCTATTACGCACAAACG
>CALFBU010000025.1 GCA_937951455.1 uncultured Rhizobiaceae group bacterium | reverse complement strand
AAAACAGACAATGATACGCCGATCATTTTGATGGGCTATTACAACCCGATTTATATATACGGCAATGAGAAGTTCCTGAAAGATGCTAACGCTGCAGGTGTTGACGGGCTAATCATTGTGGATTTGCCGCCGGAAGCTGATCATGAGCTTTGCATCCCTGCGATGGATCACAATATCAATTTCATTCGTCTGGCAACGCCAACAACCGATGCTGAGCGTCTGCCAAAGGTTCTCGAAAACACATCAGGCTTTCTATATTACGTCTCCATCACAGGTATTACAGGCGCAGCAGCGCCAGACCCTGATAAAGTGGGCAAAGCGGTTGCGGCCATTAAAGCCAAAACAGACATTCCGGTAGCCGTTGGATTTGGGGTTAGAACCGCAAAACAGGCAGCAGACATTGGCAAGGGTGCAGATGCTGTTGTGGTGGGTTCTGCACTGGTTTCCGTGATACTGGATAATCTTGATGCAGCTGGAAATCCTAAACCTGGCATGGCTTCAGCGGTGCATGGGTTGGTCGAAGACCTTGCTTCTGGCGTTCGTTCGGTTAAACACGGATAAAACACAATTACTCCTATTATAGTCTGCAGTTATATAATTTAAGGATTTTGATCAGATGAACTGGATCACGAACCTCGTACCGCCTAAGATCGGCAACCTGCTTAACCGCAAGGACATGCCGGAGAACCTTTGGATTAAATGTCCTGAATCAGGAGAAATGGTTTTCCATAAAGATTTGGAAGCTAACATGGGTGTGATCCCGTCTTCCGGTTACCACATGAAAATCACCGCAAAAGAGCGCTTGGGTTTTCTCTTTGACGAAGGTGAGTATGAAATAATCGAAATGCCAAAAGTGGCACAAGATCCGCTTAAGTTTCGTGATAAATCCAAATATGCTGACAAGCTAAAAGACGCGCGCAAGAAAACAGGTCTTGAAGATTCCATTCTTGCCGCCAAGGGCAAGGTCGAAGACCTCGACATGATTGCAGTGGTTCATGAAATGCAATTCATCGGTGGTTCGCTGGGCATGGCGGCTGGTGAGATGATCGTCAAATCCATGGAAATGGCAGCGGAAACCAAAACACCTCTTGTCTTGTTTGCAGCGTCTGGTGGCGCACGTATGCAGGAAGGAATTTTATCTCTGATGCAATTGCCGCGCACTACCGTTGGTGTGCAACGTATGAAAGATGCCGGCGTTCCTTATATCGTGGTTTTGACCAACCCGACTACGGGTGGTGTGTCCGCTTCTTATGCCATGCTTGGCGATGTTCATATTGCTGAACCGGGTGCTGTTATCGGCTTTGCGGGGCGTCGTGTGATTGAAGGAACCATCCGTGAGCAATTGCCCGATGATTTCCAGACAGCAGAATATCTTCAAGAGCACGGCATGGTCGATATGATCGTCAGCCGATTGGATATGAAGTCTACGCTTTCACGTGTGATTAGATTATTACTGAACATGCCTGCTTATGAGTCACCTGTTTTACAAATTGAAGCACCGGTTGAAACTGTAGAAATCTCTGAAGAAGAAACACCTGCAGAAGAAACAGCAGAAGAAGCCAAGGCTTGAACCTCCTGAAATGAAATCAGACGCGCTCATCAACAAGCTGTCTGAGATACATCCAAAGGGCTTTGACCTTTCGCTTGATCGTATCTCGGCACTCTTGGAAAAACTTGGTAATCCGCAAGAAAAACTGCCACCGGTAATTCATGTTGCCGGAACAAACGGTAAAGGCTCAACCTTGGCCTTTACCAGAGCCATTCTTGAAGCGCAGGGGTACAAGGTGCATGTGCACACCTCACCGCATTTGGTAAATTGGCACGAGCGCTATCGTTTGGGCGGCAAGCTTGTCAGTGATGATGTTTTGGCCGATGCCATTCAACGCGTGGCCGATGCGAATGATAATAAACCGATCACTGTTTTTGAACTTTTATCTGCTGTCATGTTTGTTTTGTTTTCTGAGCATGAGGCTGATTTCGCTTTGGTGGAAGTGGGTCTTGGCGGCAGGTTTGATGCAACCAATGTCATTCCTGAACCGCTGGTTTGCGCCATCGCTCCAGTAGCACTCGACCATCAGGCTTATCTAGGCGATACGATAGAAAAAATCGCCTTTGAAAAAGCAGGCATTATCAAACGAAGAGTGCCCGTTGCAGTTGGCCGCCAGCAGGATGGTGCAAGAGATACGATTGAAGAAGTCGCACGCAAAAATGGCTCACCCATTGTGATTGCGAGTCAGGATTTTGATGCATATCGCGATGCAACCGGGTTTGTTTATCAAAACGAAGAGGGCCTGCTTGATTTACCCATGCCAAAATTGGCGGGTGAACATCAATTGGACAATGCAGCCCTTGCGATGGCGGCCATTCGATTGGCAAAGATTAAAGTCAGCCCGCAAGCTTTTGCACAAGGCATGTTAAATGTTACCTGGTCGGGTCGTCTTGAAAGATTACCAAGTGGCAAAATTACAAAGGTTTTTGGTCATACAGCTGACATCTGGATTGATGGCGGTCATAATCCTTCAGCTGGTGAAGCGATTGCGGCTGAGTTGATCAGACAAAACGCAGGCAATAATCGTAAAACGCTTCTTATCTGTGGCATGATCAATACCAAAGAACCCTTCGGTTATTTCAAGCCGTTTGAGGCTTTGGGCGCAGAAGTTTTAACAGTACCCGTTGCCATGAGCGAGGCGGGCATTCCACCAAAAGAGCTTGCAGAAAATGCAAGCAATGCTGGTCTTGAAACACACAGCTTTGGCTCGCTTAATGAAGCAATTACGCAAGCTGCCAAACAGCATAAGATTACGCCTGACATGCGGATCTTGTTTTGCGGCTCGCTTTATATGGTGGGCGAAGTTTTAGGCATGAACGAAACGCCGCCACAATAAATTGAAACAAAGAAAAAGCCCAACTGTTTCCAGCCGGGCTTAAATTTTCAAAATTTAAATCTGCTTATGCAGCGCCGTTAATCCAGTCGATCAAGGCACTTTTTGGCTTGCCACCCACTTGCATCGCAGCAGGCTCGCCATCTTTGAATAAAAGCAATGTTGGAATTGAACGAACACCGTATTGCGCAGCCAGATCCGGATTTTCGTCAATATTGATTTTAGTAATTTTTACCTTGCCTTCCATCTCGTCTGAAATTTCTTCAAGGCTAGGTCCAATTGCCTTGCACGGGCCACACCATTCTGCCCAGAAATCCACAACAACCGGAATGTCAGATCCCAATACATCTGATTGAAAGTTACCTGCGTCTATTTTTTGCGTAGCCATAATATGCTTCCTTAAATTTTATACATCGCGTTCCATACGACTCGATTAGTTCGATATACAAGGTAAGAACGCGACACCTCAACGTCAAGATGTCTTAACGATCCTTGATCGCTTCAAGCGCCCTATCCAAAACTTCTTCAGGTACAACCATGAGTTCAGGCGTTTGCGTCCATAATAAAGCTGACGTAATCGCCTTGTCTTTATAAATACGCGCAACCAGGTCACGATAAAGTGCAAGCTGCGTGATGTATTCATCTGGCGTTTCTTCCAGGGTTTGAGGCACGTGTCGATTGGTTTTATAATCCAATATGGTCACTTGGTCGTCGGATACAATCAAGCGGTCAATCTGCCCCGTTACCAACATGCTGCCAGATTTGATATCCAGTCGCCCTGCCAGCGAAACCTCGGCTTGTCCTTCGCCCTCAAAAAACATCTTGAAGCCCTCATCAGAAAATACGTTAAAGACACTTTCAAGAATCTCATCTCGCTGCTTGGCGGATAAGGCAGGACAGGTTTTTTCAAGATAGTCTTTTGCCAATGTATGACGGTGTTCTGGTTTGATGTCCGGCAAAACTTCAAAGAGTTTGTGCGTCGCATTGCCTTTCTGGATAGCGATGCTGTTATTCTCCGCTTGGGTATCAAATTTAAGCGTTTCGCCTGAAAGGTTGTCTCGATCAATCAGGACATAAGCACCCGAAGGCGTTAATGGCCTTGGCAGCGGTGGATCAGCCTTTGCAGGTGTCAACAACCAGTCTGGAATAGTATCAGCATCTTTTTTAGCAGTCTGAGTGCCTGAGCCTGTTTTTGGTGTGATGGCAGCTTGTTCTTTTGAGACCCAGCGCAGACCGACAACATCGCCTTGCGCATCCAGTATCTCGGTTGAGCTGTCACTCAGTGCGTTCTCAACCATCTGGTGCCAGTAAGGATAATTGGGTTCCCGAACGCCCCTGAACCCGCAAACAACCAGCCTGTCCGCAGCGCGCGTCATGCCAACATATAGAAGCCGCCTGTATTCAGCTTCTGCAGCTTCACTGATGCGAGCGGTACTTTCCGTCGTGGCGGTTACATGTTGATCCTTGCTGGTAAGCCAGAGAAAACCGTCCTGGTGTGGTTCATTCTCAATCGTCAGAATTTCCGGGCGATGGGTTTCACCCCATGCGGGTCCGCAATGATCGATGAGAAAGACCACTCTTGCTTCCAAGCCTTTGGAGGAGTGAACGGTGAGAATACGAACTTCATCACGTTCAAGCTCAACCTCGCGCTTGATCACCGGTTCAGCATTGGTCAATTCGGTAATGAAGGTTTCAAGCCCGCCATTTCGGTCATTGGTAAAAGTTAGCGCTTCATCCAAAAAGGAATCCAGAACATCCTCTGCTTCCATGCCCAGACGCCCCAGTATTTTCTTGCGTCCCTCAAGCTTTCCCAACAAATAAGCGTAAAAATCAAACACGCTGGACGTTCGGCCAA
>CALFBU010000024.1 GCA_937951455.1 uncultured Rhizobiaceae group bacterium | reverse complement strand
AACGCTTTTGCTAAACGCACGGTTTATGCACCTTGTACCTTATCTACCTTCGTACTAAGAATTTGTATTAGAGATCACAATATCTCATTCGATTTGCACCGACACTGAATCAGGCTTTACCATGACACCTACACGCGACTTTGACATTTTCATTATTGGCGGTGGCATTAACGGGGCTGGCATTGCCCGCGATGCAAGTGGTCGCGGTTTTTCCGCATGCCTGTGTGATGCAGGTGATTTTGGCGGCGGGACATCCTCAGCCTCTACGAAACTTGTCCATGGCGGCTTACGCTATCTGGAGCATTTTGAATTCAGGCTGGTGCGTGAAGCCCTAATTGAACGCGAAATACTGTGGCAAATGGCGCCACACATCATCTGGCCTCTGAGGTTTATCCTACCCCACCACAAAGGCTTGCGCCCTGCGTGGCTTTTACGTCTTGGTCTTTTTCTTTATGACCACTTGGGAGGCCGAAAATTACTTCCAGCAACACGCACGATTAATCTGACAAAAGATATCGCAGGCAAATCACTAAAGCCTGACTTTAAAAAAGCCTTTGAATATTCAGACTGCTGGGTAGAAGATTCGCGTCTCGTGATTTTGAACCTGCAAGACGCGCAGGCAAAGGGTGCAGATATTCGCCCACGCACCAGCGCGCAGAAAGCTGAGTTCAAAAACGGCAAGTGGCAAATTGAGCTTGCCGACAAAATTACGGGTGAACGCGAACATATCACAGCCTCAGTCATCATAAATGCCACCGGCCCTTGGGTTGATGAAGTGATGAAGAATGTTTTTGGCAAAAACGATTCCAAAAATGTGCGTTTGGTTCGTGGTAGTCACATTGTGATTAAGAAAAAATATCAACACGACCGCGCTTATATATTTCAGAATTCTGACGAGCGTATCATTTTCGCCATTCCTTATGAAAATGACTATACGCTGATCGGCACAACAGATGCAGAGCAAGACGACATCTTTGAGCAACCCAAAATCTCACAAACGGAAATTGATTATCTTTGCGATATGGCAAGTGAATATTTCAAGGAACCTGTAAGTCAGGAAGATGTAGTCTGGACCTATTCAGGCGTGCGCCCACTTTATGATGATGGCGCATCAAAAGCGCAGGAAGCCACGCGTGATTATGTTATTCGTCAGGAAGAAACGTTGGGAGATGGCTCACTCTTCAATATCTTTGGCGGCAAAATAACAACATTCCGCAGATTGGCTGAATCTGTTCTGGAAGAAATCGAAGACAAACTTGGCAAACAAAAAGCCAAGTGGACAGCGGGTGCGGTATATTCTGGCGGGGATTTTGCCACCG
This sequence comes from uncultured Rhizobiaceae group bacterium, assembly GCA_937951455.1. GTDB lineage: Bacteria > Pseudomonadota > Alphaproteobacteria > Rhizobiales > Rhizobiaceae > JAALLB01. The sequence goes on along the minus strand of CALFBU010000024.1, from coordinate 2,906 downwards.
ACGGATATAATGATCTCGTCAATCTATACACCAAGCAATATCCCTTTATTGAAACTGAACTCATGCAAAGGCTTGTCAGGCTTTATGGCACGAACACGCTGGAAATATTAAAAGGCGCCAAAGACATCCAAGACCTCGGCATAGATTTTGGCGAAGGGCTTTATCAGTGCGAGGTTGAATATCTGATGAAGCATGAATGGGCGTTTGAGGCTTCCGATATTTTATACCGGAGAACCAAGCTTGGTATTCGCATGACAAAAGCACAATCCAACAAGCTTGCTGCCTGGATTGAGAAACACAGATAATCGAAAACCCGGGAGGCATTTAACTTGGGCAACTACATTCTGGCGATCGATCAGGGAACAACATCCTCCCGCGCCATTATTTTTAACAAAGATAGAAATATTGTTGGCATCGGACAAAAGGAGTTCAAGCAATATTTTCCCAAATCCGGATGGGTTGAACATGACCCTGAAGAAATTTGGCAAAGCGTTGTCAGCACTTGCAAGCAGGCCATTCGAAAAGCAAAAATCAAGCCAAGCGACATAGCCGCCATCGGCATTACCAATCAAAGAGAAACGACCGTTCTATGGGATAAAAAAACTGGTAAACCTGTTCACCAAGCCATCGTATGGCAAGACCGGCGTACTGCTGATATCTGCAAAGTATTGAAAAAAGCAGGCAACGAAAAAGCATTCAAACAGAAAACCGGATTGCTTTTAGACCCTTACTTCTCCGGCACAAAAGTGGCCTGGATGCTCTATACGGTTAAAGGGCTACGCGCGAAGTGCGACAAAGAACAGATTGCATTTGGTACGATCGACAGCTTTTTGATTTGGCGCTTAACAGGCGGTCGAAGTCACGTCACAGACGCCACCAACGCATCGCGCACCTTGATGTATAATATCAATTCAAACAAATGGGATGCTGGGTTATTAAAACTGCTCAACATCCCCTCCTCCATTTTACCTGAAGTTTTGGACTGTTCAGATGATTTCGGCATGACTGAAAAATCCGTTCTTGGCGCGGAAATTCCAATCCTTGGTGTGGCTGGCGATCAACAGGCTGCAACGATTGGCAATGCCTGTTTCAAACCGGGCATGATAAAATCGACCTATGGTACAGGGTGTTTTGCCTTGATGAATACTGGAGAGAAAAAAGTCAGTTCAAAAAACAAACTTTTGACAACCATAGCCTATCGACTGGGTGGCAAGACGACTTATGCGCTTGAAGGTTCCATCTTTATGGCTGGTGCCAGTGTTCAATGGCTCCGAGACGGATTGGGCATTGTCAAAAAAGCCGAACAAACAGGCGACATGGCAGCTAGTGCTGATGACAATCAGCAGGTTTATATGGTTCCAGCATTTGTAGGGCTTGGCGCGCCATATTGGGATGCAGAGGCACGAGGCGCGATTTTTGGCCTGACACGCGCAACGGGGCCGAATGAAATCGCCAGAGCAACGCTTGAAGCGGTATGCTATCAAACGCACGATCTGATTACCGCAATGCACAAGGATTGGCGTTCTTCCGCATCCCGCAAAACGGTTCTGCGCGTTGATGGAGGTATGGTTGCTTCTGACTGGACTATGCAATATCTGGCAAATATTTTAAACGCGCCAGTAGACAGACCCCAAATACTGGAAACCACCGCCCTGGGTGCGGCATGGTTGGCAGGTTCTCGCGCAGGTGTTTGGCCTGATATGACAGAATTTTCACGCTCTTGGGATTTGGAAAAAAAGTTCAAACCCAAAATGAAACCTGCAGCCAGAGAACAAAAACTGGCTGGCTGGCATGATGCTGTTTCAAGAACGCTTACGCGCTAATCTGTAATATTCGCTGAGCGTTTGACAATTTCAGCCACTTTGGAGAGTTGTTCTCCCATGGGGCTCGTTCGTCTCCAAATCATACCGATGGTTCTTTGCGGTTTCGGATGTTTAAATCGTGCGATGGATACGGCAGCAGATCTTGTTTCTACCGGAACCGCCATTTCCGGAATGAGTGTTACACCTATGCCTGCACCGACCATCTGTACCAAGGTTGAAAGTGAGCTTCCCTCTAGGCCTTCACGCGGTAGACCTGATCTAATGTTGCAAAAAGACAAAGCCTGATCTCTAAAACAATGCCCTTCCTCCAAAAGCAATAAACGCATTTCGCGCAATGAATTGCTGTCAGGAACAGGCTTTGCTTCATCTTCGCTATTTCGCACAAGTACGAACTCTTCCTTGAACAGTTCAATCTCAGCAAAGGATGGTTCAGAAATTGGCAAAGCGAGAATGGCAGTATCCAGACGTCCTTCTTCGAGTTCCTGTATTAGTTTTTCGGTTTGCGTTTCCCTTATCTGAATATCAAGGGACGGATATTCATGAGTAAGATTGCCAATAATCTTTGGCAGTAAATATGGGGCGATGGTAGGGATAACACCGATGCGCAATTGTGACAGGAAATTACCCTGCGCGCTGCGAGCAAAGTCTGATAGTTCATCTACTGATCTTAGAACTTCCCTTACCCGTATTGCAAAAGCTTCGCCAAAGCCCGTTAAACGTAATTGACGCGCACTTCTTTCAAAAAGGTTTGCACCCAATGATTCTTCGAGCTCCTTGATTTGCATGGAGAGTGCCGGCTGTGAAATGGCACATGCTTCGGCTGCGCGTCCAAAGTGCCCTTCCTTCGCCAGTGCTTCAAAGTATCTGAATTGTTTTAAGGTCAGTTTTTCCATCAGAAAATCTTATATGAATAATAAGAAAATACAACTTCTACTAATCGTATTTGTTTGATAGAGATTATGCAAAATCATGAGTCGTAAAAATATCACGATATATGGTTACTCAGTTTTCTATTCAATCAACGATGGAGTTAGTTATGAATGATATGAGCCAAGGCAAATGCCCTGTCATGCACAATGCAAA